>NZ_JBFUJN010000050.1:0-28975 GCF_056401335.1 Rhodococcus sp. P4_F3_2 | reverse complement strand
GCGTCGTACACCGACGTCGACGCACTGATCGACTGGATCGGCAACGAGGCCACCGAGAACGCAGGCGGCGCAAAGAAGCTCATCAAGCCGGCCATGACGCCGACGATGCTCTTCCCGTTCGCAGCTCCGCGTGTCGGCGGCGAACTCTCCGACGCCGGCGCTCGCGCCGAAATGGAAATGCGCGTGCTGCTCTGGTCGGTGGAGCGCCTCATCGGCGGTCTGTCGAAGATCGGTTACGACAGCGATGTCGACACGCACCTGCACGTAGTGCTGCCCGGTTCGCCGAACCGCGGAACGTTCGGCGGCGACGGTGCTTACGGTGAGGCCAAGGCTTCGCTGATCGCCGTGGTCAACCGCTGGAAGGCCGAGCGGAACTGGGCCGAGCGGGTCACGTTGGCACACGCGGTCATCGGTTGGGTTCGCGGAACCGGACTCATGGGTCACAACGATCCGATCGTCGACGCGGTCGAAGCTGCGGGCGTCCGCACCTGGTCCACCCAGGAGATGGCGACCCAACTGCTGAAGACGGCAACCCGCGAGTCGCGGCGCGCTGCAGCAGAGGCTCCGCTCGAGGTCGACCTGACCGGCGGACTGTCCGAGGCCAACCTGGATCTGGGTGCTTTGGCCAAGGAAGCTGCCGAGGTTGCCGAGATCGCCGAGGCTGTCGACGAAGCAGTGGACGAGTCCAGCATCCTGGCGCTGCCCACGCCGGCTCGCATCGACGACTCGGTCAAGGCTCCGAGCTGGCCCGAACTGGACGTCACCCCCGCGGACCTCGTGGTCATCGTGGGTGCCGGAGAGCTCGGACCCTACGGTTCCTCGCGTACCCGCTTCGAGATGGAGGTCGACGAGCAGCTCTCTGCCGCAGGCGTTCTCGAATTGGCGTGGAACACCGGACTTATCGTCTGGGAGAACGACCCCAAGCCGGGCTGGTACGACGTCGAATCCGGTGACCTGGTACCCGAGGCGGAAATCGCCGACAAGTACCACGACGCAGTCGTCGAGCGTTGCGGCATCCGTCGCTACGTCGACGAGGGCGCGATGATCGACAACACCGCTCCGCTGCTCACCTCCGTGTTCCTGGACAAGGATCTGAGCTTCGTGGTCGGCAGTGAGGCAGAGGCTCAGGCCTTCGTCGAATCCGATCCGGAGAACACGACGGCGACGGTTTCCGCCGAGTCCGGAGACTGGACGGTCACCCGCCGGGCAGGCACCGAGATCCGCGTCCCGCGCAAGATGAAGCTGACTCGCAGTGTCGGCGGCCAGATCCCGACCAACTTCGACGTCACCAAGTGGGGCATCCCCGCCGACATGGCAGATTCGGTCGACCGCGTCGGACTCTGGAACATCGTCGCAACGGTGGACGCCTTCCTCACCGGCGGCTTCACTCCGAGCGAACTGCTCCGCTGGGTACACCCGAGCCTGGTCGCCAACACGCAGGGCACCGGCATGGGCGGCATGACCTCCATGCGGAGCCTGTACATCGACACGCTGCTCGGCGAGAACCGTCCGAACGACATCCTGCAGGAAGCGCTGCCGAACGTCATTGCAGCGCACGTCGTTCAGTCGTACGTCGGCGGTTACGGCGCGATGGTTCACCCCGTCGCCGCCTGCGCCACGGCAGCGGTATCCGTCGAAGAAGGTGTCGACAAGATCCGACTCGGCAAGGCGCAGTTGGTTGTTGCCGGCGGGTTCGACGATCTGAGCACGGAAGGCATCATCGGCTTCGGTGACATGTCGGCAACTGCCAAGACCGAGGACATGCACGCCAAGGGCATCGAGGATCGCCGCTTCTCGCGGGCCAACGATCGTCGCCGCGGCGGATTCGTCGAGTCGGCCGGTGGCGGAACGATTCTCCTCGCTCGCGGAGACCTGGCACTCGAGATGGGCCTGCCCGTCCTCGGTGTGGTCGCCTGGGCCGGATCGTTCGCCGACGGTGTCCACACCTCGATCCCGGCACCGGGACTCGGAGCACTGGGCGCCGGACGTGGGGGAGCGGATTCGCAGCTCGCTCTCTCGCTCAACGCTCTCGGTGTGAGCGCCGACGACATCGCCGTGATCTCCAAGCACGACACCTCCACTGCCGCCAACGATCCGAACGAGGCAGAGCTGCACGAGCGCCTCGCCGGGGCATTGGGACGCAGTGAAGGTGCGCCGATGTTCGTGGTATCGCAGAAGAGCCTGACCGGTCACGCCAAGGGTGGTGCCGCAGCCTTCCAGCTGATCGGGCTCTGCCAGGTACTGAGCCAGGGCATCGTCCCGCCGAACCGCAGCCTCGACTGCGTCGACGACAAGATGGCCGAGTTCGAGCACCTCGTGTGGGCACGTCAGCCGCTCAAGTTCGGTGATCAGCTTCCGCTGCGTGCCGGCCTGCTGACCAGCCTCGGCTTCGGTCACGTCTCCGGCCTGATCGCAGTCGTGCACCCGCAGGCATTCGTCGAGTCGGTTCCGGCCGACAAGCGCGCCGACTATGTTGCTGCGGCGCAGCAGCGGGCGATCGACGGTCAGCGCCGCCTCGCCAAGGCGATGTGCGGTGGCGACAGCCTTTACGAGCGCCCGGCGGATCGTCGCCTCGGTGCCGACGGAACGCCGGCCAAGGCGTCGCGTCAGCTCGAAGCGGACATGCTGCTGAGCGAGGACGCACGACTCGGCGCAGATCTGGTGTACCGCTCGAATCTGCCCGGCTGCAAGTAATAATCACGGTATGGGAGTTCTGGGTATCGGCTTCGACCTCGTGACGGTGTCGGAGTTCGCCGAGCAATTGAACAGGCCGGGAACGGCAATGCTCGACAACTTCACACCGGGCGAGCGTCGAGACGCCGCTACCCGGAGCTCCGAACCGGCACGACATTTCGCCGCCCGGTGGGCAGCGAAGGAAGCAGTGATCAAGGCATGGTCAACTGCTCTCTTCGCCAGCCCACCGGTGCTGGGGGAGATGATCCACAATCAGATCGAAGTCGTCTCGGACGCCTGGGGTCGCCCGGGCATACGGCTTCGCGGTGACGTGGCCAAACACCTCACCGGAGTGAAGATTCATATCTCGCTCACCCACGACGGGGACATGGCGGGCGCTTTCGCGGTCATCGAATCCGACCCGGAGTAGCACTGCCGGACACGAAAGAGCCGGTCTCCCAAGGGGAGACCGGCTCTTTGTCGTTCGACTAGTCCTTCGTGCGGGATTCCTTCTCGGCGACGAGGAGATATGCGATCATCAATCTTTTCAGTTCGGCGACGGCGTCGGCATGCGACTGACCGTCCTGAACCGAGAAATTGAGCATCGAATACACCACGTGGACAAGAACTTCCGCCATCATCAGGCGACGATCTCGCCGCGTACGAGGCGTCAACGGACCGAGCATTTTCGCTACGGTCTCGGCGAATTGCTTTTCGTGAATGACTCCGGTGGCCCGCGTGGACGGCGTCGACTGCATCGCCAGCCAGACCTCGCGGCGCGACGGATCGGACGTCCACAGCCCGGCCATGTGATCGACGAAACTGTTCAGGAACCGCAACCAGTCGAGCGAGGGTACTTCGCCGCCGAACTGCGCAAGCTCGTGCTGGACCCCGACGAGGTCCTGGCGGTTCAATTCGCACACGATGACGTACTTGTTCGCGAAGAATTGGTAGAGCGTCCCGATCGGGACGTCGGCACGTGCCGCGACCTCTTCGCAGGTGAACGATTCGAAACCGACATCGGTGAGGAGTTCCCGTGACGCTGCCAGGAGTGCGTCGAATTTACGCTGGCTGCGCTCTTGCGTCGGACGCTTGCGCGGCAGCAGTTCCTGCGGTTCTTCGAGGCTCTGAGGATTCTCCAGTGCTGGGTCGACTCGTCGCCGCGCGCGGTTACGAGTCGTGGGCTGCACGTCTTCCAGGCTATCGGTGTTTTCTGTCGAATTTGGGACTTGTGCATTATCCGGTGTCATCGGCCACCTACTTCGGCGGTCGTGATCGGTCGAAACGCACCGCGCAGGTGCGCGCACACGAGTCCCGATGCTGTTGCCACACCTCGATACTAGGTGACCACCTGTCCAGTAGCTGAAGAGGTTGCTGCGCGGTGTGGCGCAACGGCGATCCTGCCGACTCCCTACGCCCGATTCGGGCACACTGAGATTCTTCGGGCACACCGAGGTTCGATGCCGAGGAGAGGGAGACGATGACGGAAGAACTGCGAACCGCGGTACGTGAACTCATGCCGCGTGCCCATGAGGATCTGAGTGCACTTGTGGCGATGAAGTCCGTCGCAGATGCACGGCAGTACCCGCCGGAAGAGTGCGCGGCCGCGGCACATTGGGTCCTGGAGGCATTCCGCGATCAGGGTTTCGCCGATATCGAGGCGATCGAGACCCCCGACGGCTCGGCCGCCGTCGTCGGTCGTCGACCAGGTCCGGTCGGTGCTCCGACCGTTCTGCTGTACTGCCACTACGACGTTCAGCCGCCGGGAAACGAAGAGCTCTGGGGCTCGCCGCCTTTCACACTCACCGAGCGGGGTGGACGGTGGTACGGACGCGGCGCTTCGGACTGCAAGGGCAACGTCGTCATGCATCTGACAGCTCTGCGAGCGCTCGCCGCAGCAGGTGTGGATCCGAGCGCACATCTGACGATCGTCGCCGAAGGATCAGAGGAGATGGGCACTGGCGGTCTCGAGGATCTGGTGCGAGAGCGGCCCGAACTTTTTGCGGCCGACATGATCCTGATCGCCGATACGGGCAACACCGAGGTCGGGGAGCCGACGATCACGACATCACTACGCGGGATCGCCAACGTGGTGGTCCACGTGTCGACGCTCGAGGGTGAGATTCACTCCGGTGTCTTCGGTGGACCGGCACCCGATGCGATCACCGCGCTGGTGCACATTCTCTCGACGCTGCACGACGGCGCCGGAAACACCACTGTCGAAGGCTTGASCAACGACCAGGAGTGGGAGGGAATCAGTTACGACGGCGATCAGTTCCGCTCCGACGCCGGGGTACTCGAAGGGGTACAACTGACTGGTTCCGGTTCGGTCGCCGAGCAGGTGTGGGCTCGTCCGGCGCTGACCATCCTGGGTATCGACTGCCCGCCGGTCGTGGGTTCTGCGGCGGCAATCACGCCCCGTGCATCCGCACGCCTGAATCTTCGCTTCCCGCCTGGCACGGATCCGGCGCAGGCACAGAAGTTGTTGACGGACCACCTCCGCGCAGCGGCGCCGTGGGGCGTCCACATCGAGGTCGTACCGGAATCGACGGGATCACCGTTCTCGTCCTCGACGGAAGGGACGGGATTCGCGCAGCTGAAGTCTGCGCTGACCGATGCCTACGGCCGCGAAGTGGGGTTTGCCGGCCAAGGGGGATCGATTCCGCTGTGCAGTGCGTTGGCCGAGCAGTTCCCCGACGCGGAGATCGCGTTGATCGGCGTCGAGGAACCGCAGTGCCGCATTCATGCACCTGACGAAAGCGTCGACCCGTCGGAGATCGAGAATCTCGCTTTCGCGGAGGCGCTGTTCTTGAGCAGGTACGGGAGTTAGACGGATAGATCGCGTCGTAGCTTGGCGACGTGGCCGGTGGCCCGGACGTTGTACTGGGCCACCTCGATCTTGCCTTCCTCGTCAACGAGGAACGTCGAGCGGATGACGCCCTGGACCGTCTTGCCGTACATCTTCTTCTCACCGAATGCGCCCCAGGCTTCGAGCGTCGCCTTCTCGGGGTCGGAGAGCAGCGGGAAGGTCAGCTCTTCGGTATCGCGGAACTTCGCGAGTTTTGCTGGCTTGTCCGGCGAGATTCCGACGACCTCGAGCCCGGCGCCGTTCAATTCGGCGAGGCTGTCGCGGAAGTCGCAGGCCTGCTTGGTGCACCCCGGGGTGCTGGCCGCGGGGTAGAAGTACACGATGACCTTGCGGCCGCGGTAATCGTGAAGCGAAACCTCGTTGCCGTCGGCGTCTGGGAGCGTGAAATCCGGCGCGACGTCGCCGGCGGACAATCTACTGTTCTCGGTCACGGGAATCGAGGTTAGTCGAGAAATTGCGCGGCAGGTGGGCGCGAGGGCATTCTGCTCCTCTACGGTAGAGCGAAGTGTCGGCGCGCTGCGTCCGCACAGCAGACCCGCACACAGAGCAGCAGAACACAGACAAGTTGGAGGACACGTGCCCAGGGACACCGAGAGCATCGAACGCGAGATCGAGAAGGCGCGTAACCAGCTCGCGAGCACACTCGACGAACTGACGGTCCGCACCAACCCGAAGCGGCTGGTCGAGAACACCAAGAAGACGGTGCTCGCCAAGCTCAACGAGCCGGCAGTGAAGTACGCGCTTATCGCAGTTGGTTCAGTGGTGGGACTACTCGTGGTCCGGAAGATCATTCGCTGACCCGAGTTTTCGAAGGCAGAACATGAAGAAGGCCCCCACCTGGTGAGGTGGGGGCCTTCTTGCAAGTGCGCCCACAGGGACTCGAACCCCGGACCCAGTGATTAAGAGTCACTTGCTCTACCAACTGAGCTATAGGCGCTCGCTCTTGCGAGACAGAACATTAGCCGACAGGCTCAGGAGTTTGCAAAACGCGTGTTCATCGTGGTGACGATGGTTACATCGCTTCCGGAATTCACGAGTGTGGCGGGCGTGAATCCGGCCAGCGGACGGTGCTTTCCAACTGCTGTGCGACGGCGAGAATCGCCGATTCGCCACCGCTGCGCGCAACCAGTTGGACGCTCAGGGGGAGTCCGTGTTCGGAGAAGCCGGCGGGTACCGCGGCCGCCGGGTTGCCGCAAACATTCCAGATAGAACAGTAGGCGGCGATCGGCAACGCCTTGCGGACTGCGGACAGAAGGCCGGTTCCTTCGAGTTGTCCGATCGGGCGTGGCAGCGCGGGCGTCGTCGGCATCAGGACCAGGTCGAAGGTGTCGAAGACCTGGTTGACCGTCGCTGCAATTCGCTGACCTTTGCGGTAGGCGAATTTGCCGACGCGCGCGGGTGCAGCTATCCGGCCGATCGAGGCGAGCGCTCGCGTGCGCTTCTCGAGAAGCGCTGGATGATCGACACGAAGCGCTTCGTCGCGGACACCGCCGAGTACCTGCGGGAGAAAAGCGGCAGTGGCGTCCGGGTACTCGGGATCGTGTTCTTCGACGTGATGTCCCAACGCGCTCAACATCTCTGCGATCGAGAGCACCGCGGCAACGATCTCCGCTGACGGGCGGACGCCCCGGATCGGACTCCGGGTGGACACCGCGATGCGAAGCGGCCCGGGTGCCAACACGGCCGCGTCGGCAAAGCTGGTTCGGAGCGTTTCGGCTGTGTAGTCGTCGGTCTCGGTGGTGCCGGTGATTGCGTCGTATACGAGCGCGCTGTCCTCGACCGAACGAGTGAGAGGCCCGAGTGTGCCGAGTCCGCGCCAGAGGTTTCGGTTCGGCGCGGTGCTCACCCGACCGCGTTGCGGCTTGAGTCCGAACAACCCGCAGAACGCCGAAGGCAATCGTATGGAACCGCCGCCGTCGCCGCCTATTGCCGCCGCGACCATTCCCGACGCGACGGCCGACGCAGATCCTCCGCTCGATCCGCCGGTGGATATGCCGGTGTCCCAAGGGTTTCTCGTGTATCCGTTTGCGGCAGTCTCGGTGAAGGGCCAGATGCCGAACTCGGGCATCGTCGTCTTGCCGACGATCACCGCACCCGCTTCGCGCAACCGACGGACAACCTCTGAATCGGCCGATGCGATGCGCGTGGCTGCCGCACCGCCGTACGTCGTCGGCGTTCCGGCGACGTCGTTCTCGTCCTTGATTGCAATCGGGACTCCGTGCAGTGGGCCCAGGGTTTTGCCGTCGGCCTGACGTTGATCGAGCCGTGTCGCCTCGTCGAGTGCTTCGTCCGCGAGAACTCGTACAAATGCGTTGAGCGTCGAATCGAGGCGCTCGATACGGCGAAGTGTGGTCTCGGTGAGTTCGCGGGCGGACAAAGCTCCGGACCGGATCAGAGCTGCCTGACCTGCCACCCCGGCAAATGCCAGTTCGCCGCCGGGCGTGAATTCGCGCTCAGTCATCAGACCTCCAGGCCGTGGTTCCGGTAACTGCGAAGTCTATTCACCACGACCTGTCCACCAAGCCACAAAGAAAAATCCCCACCTTCCGAAGAAGGTGGGGACCTTTGCAAGTGCGCCCACAGGGACTCGAACCCCGGACCCAGTGATTAAGAGTCACTTGCTCTACCAACTGAGCTATAGGCGCTCGCTCTTGCGAGACAGAACATTAGCCGAATCGCCGGTTCGGGAGCAAATCGCCAGGTGGCGGCCTCGCTGCCGTAGTCCAATCGGAGGAAATCCGCTGAAAGCGGTAACAAAACGGACGGTTCGGAGCGATTGATACTTGAACGTTACTGACGGCGTGGCCCTTCATGACCGTTGGTAACGAGCGCGCCTGGCATCATTGGTGCAGCGCAGTCATACCGCAAGTCCCACTTGCCTTCCGGTAAGTGGGATTCGCATGTGATGCGGAAGTTAGTCGGAGAAATTGTGAAGCGGAGTCGAACGATGAGTCGTCAAAGGTGGGGTCTGTCCGTGCGCGGGGGGAACGGTCGAGTGTCGAAGAGTGCGGCGATGATCGCGGTGTCGCTCGGTGCGCTCGTTCTGGTCACCGCGTGCACGTCGGGTGGCAAGGACGTCAGCACCGAGGGATCGGCGCCGATCGATTCCAATCCGCTCACCGAACTCATCAAGCCGAAGCTCACCTCGACCGCCGCCGACGGCGCTGTCGGCTTCTCGCCGGGCGACCCGGTCAAGATCAACGTCGCTGACGGCGCCCTGTCCGACGTGACGATGGTCAATCAGGACGGCAAGGCAGTTGCCGGCGCGATTGCTGCCGACGGTGCGTCGTGGACGACCACCGAACCGCTCGGCTACAACCGCAAGTACAAAATCGAGGCCCGCGCATTCGGATTGGGCGGCGCCAGTACGACGGTCACGTCCTTCACCACCAGCGCACCCGGCAACGTCACCAAGCCGTATGTCTTGCCGAACGAGGGCGACGTGGTCGGCATCGGTCAGCCCATCGCGGTGCAGTTCGACGAGAACATCCCCGATCGCAAGGCTGCCGAAGCCGCGATCACCGTCACCACGACTCCGACCGTCGAAGGTGCGTTCTACTGGGTCAACAATCGTGAGGTCCGTTGGCGTCCGGAGAACTACTGGGCACCCGGCACCAAGGTCGACGTGAGCGTCAACGTGTACGGGCGCAATCTCGGCAAGGGAGTCTTCGGGCAGGAAGACGCGAAGAGTTCCTTCACCATCGGTGATGCCGTCATCGCCACGGCGGACGACAACACCAAGCAGGTCACTTTCCAGGTCAACGGTGAGACCGTCATGACCATGCCCACCTCCATGGGCAAGGACAGCACTCCCACCGACAACGGCGTCTACATCATCGGCGACCGCTTCGCGAACATGATCATGGACTCGTCCACGTACGGCGTCCCGGTCACCTCGGCGCAGGGTTACAAGACCCCCGTCGACTGGGCGACCCGAATGTCCTACAGCGGTATCTTCTTCCACTCGGCGCCGTGGTCGGTCGGGCAGCAGGGCTACTCCAACACCAGTCACGGCTGCCTCAACCTGAGCCCGTCCAACGCCAAGTGGGTCTACGACAACACCAAGCGTGGGGACATCGTCGTCGTCAAGAACACCGTCGGCGGAACGCTCTCAGGCACCGACGGCCTCGGTGACTGGAACATTCCCTGGAGCGTCTGGAAGACCGGCAACGCGGACGTCTGAGTGCGTCCCTGAAGCACTGAACGTCAGAATGCCCCCGACCGTCCGGTTGGGGGCATTTCTGCATCAGTATTCCTTTTGTGAGCGAAAGTGCCTCTCGGTCTATCTGAGGCGACGGGAGGTACGTTCGCTCGGCGTCAGCGTCGACCGAAGGCGTCCACTCCGGTCATTTCAGCGGACAGTGCCCACAATCTGCGTGCGTCGTCGCGATCGGTAGCCCAAGGCTTCACGCCGCCGACGCTCATGTCATCAGTCTGCGCGACGTCCGCGATGTTGCAGTCCTGGAGGTACGCGCCGGAGTGATCGGCGAGTATCGGTGCCGTCGCTGCCCACACCGTAGTAGCGGCGCCCTGGGAGGGAGTCTTGAATCCCGGCACGGCGTCGCCATTCGACGTCGTCCATCCGAGATCGTGTTTCTCCGATGCAGAAAAGTGACGTTGAAGGGGAGTGAGGATGCTCCCGGGATGGACGGAGAACGCAGTGATGCCGCGTGAAGCACCGGCGCTCGCCAGCTGTACAGCGAATAGAGCATTTGCAGTCTTGGCTTGACCGTACGCAAGCCAGCGGTCGTAACCGTTGCGGAAATGTATGTCATCCCAACGCACTCCCGACAGAAAATGTCCCGCCGACGAGACAGCGACTACGCGAGAACCGTTTGCGGGCATGGCTGGCACCAGCAGGTTCACCAGTACAAAGTGCCCGAGGTGATTGATCGCGAATTGTGATTCCCAGCCGGAGCCGACACGGAGTTCCGGGCAGGCCATGACCCCCGCATTGCAGATGATGATGTCCGGAGTGATCCGGGATTCGAGAATTTCTCGCGCACACGATCTGACACTGCTCGGGTCCGACAGGTCGCACGCTCGCACTTCGATACCCGGAAGGTCGGCCACCTCGCTCCGTGCCTGTTCTGGTCGGCGGGCAAGAACTACAACTCGCGCGCCGACCGAAGAAAGTGACCGCGAAATTTCGTATCCGAGTCCGGAGTACCCGCCAGTGACCAAAGCAGTTGTGCCGGTTAAATCTTGTCCGGCAAGTACGTCGTCGGCAGTGGAGATTCGGGAGAATCCGGTGTTGATTTTGCGCTGAATGGAATTCATGGCCGCGACCGTAAAATCTGGAGTGCACTCCAGGTCAAGGAAAGGTAGACGGGCAATGCGTGAACTATCAATCGGTGACGTAGCTGTCGAGACCGGAATCAGCATCGATTCCCTTCGATACTTCGAACGTGAGGAATTGCTCGTTCACGAGGTTGCGCGCTCGGCAGGTGGGCGTCGGGTCTACGCCGAAAACGATGTCGCTTGGTTGAAGCTGTGCAATCGATTCCGAGACTCGGGTATGCCGATCGCAACGATCCGCGAATTCGCCGCACTCGTCAGGTCAGGGCCGGGAAACGAGAAGGAACGGCTTTCACTTCTACAAAAGCATGAGGTGTTGATTCGATCCAGGATCTCTGCGCTGCAGGACAACCTGACCGTCATCCACGACAAGGTTTCGGCATACGAGCGACACGTTCGCGAGGGGACCGTCGCAGGTGTCTGGGAGCCGCAACCGTCGCCCGAGTGATCGACGGCTGGGCCATTTGCGGCGATTTTCAGCTACCCCGATGTGAGCGAAAGTGGCTTTCGGTCTATCTGAGGCGACGAGAGGTACGTTCGCTCGGCCCGGGCACGGGTTGCTCGGGAGCGGGCGATTTGTCGCGGTCGCCACCCCACCCACTTCGGGCTGGCGCACAAACCAAAAGAACCCCCGAAAATGTCTTTCGACATCTTCGGGGGTTCCGCTTGGGTGAGCGACGGGACTCGAACCCGCGACAGCCAGGATCACAACCTGGTGCTCTACCAACTGAACTACGCCCACCATTGCCTCGGCCACCGGTTTGACCCGGCTGCTTTGACGAAAGAGATACTAGCGCGAAAGTCGGTCAGGAAGCCAATCGGCAGGTCAGGCGGGACCCAAGCCCTCTACGACGGCTGCGATCTCCGCGCTCGACGGTCCGGGCGCCGCGACGAATGCGGTGCCGCGGTAGTACTTGAGTTCGCGGATGGATTCCTTGATGTCGGCGAGTGCCCGGTGGGCGAGACCTTTTTCGGGCTGGCCGAAGTAGATTCTCGGGTACCAGCGGCGGGAGAGTTCCTTGATGGAGCTGACATCGATCATCCGGTAGTGCAGGTATGTGTCCAGCGCCGTCATGTCACGCGAGATGAATCCGCGGTCGGTGGCGATGGAATTACCTGCCAGGGGAGCCGTACCGGCGACGGGAACGTGCTTGCGGATGTACGCGAGCACCTCTTTCTCCGCCTCGGCGAGGGTGACCGTCGACTTACGAACCTCTTCGGTCAGTCCCGACTTCGCGTGCATCTTCTTCACGACGTCGGGCATTGCAGCCAATGCGTCGTCGTCGGCGTGGATGACGATGTCCACACCTTCGCCCAAGATGTTCAAGTCGCTGTCGGTCACCAGAGCCGCAATCTCGATGAGTTTGTCCGACTCGAGTCGCAGCCCGGTCATTTCACAATCGATCCATACCAATTTGTCCTGCACCAGGAACACAGTAGTGCGCGCGGGCGCGGGATAAGGTCTGCGGTGGAAACTCGACGTGTGTAAGACGGCGTTCGGGTGATGACAAGAACTTCGCCGCATTGCAACGAGGAGGGCTTTTCGATGACCGTGGATCCGAAGGACGGAGCCGCGCCGCTGACGCCGGCGGAGAAGGCGAAAGCTGCCAAGGCTGCCGCTGCCGAAGCCGCTCGGATTGCAGCTGAAGCCGCTGCTGCAGCTGAGGAAGCCGAGAAGGAAGCGGCTGCCGCTGAGGCCGAAGCATCGGCCGGAGCCATCCCCGCTGCTCAGGCGTCGTCGGGTGCTGCAGCTGAAATCGCGGCGGGCTATTCATCCGAGGGGCGGGCACTCGAGCTCGGCTCGGTGGTGATCGACGGAGTGGCAGATCCCACCGCGCGGGTGCGGATTCCGTTGGCGACGATCAACCGTCACGGTCTGATTGCCGGTGCGACGGGTACCGGCAAGACCAAGACGTTGCAGGGCATCGCCGAGCAGCTGTCCGCCGCGGGTGTGCCGGTAGTGATGGCCGACGTCAAGGGCGACCTCTCGGGTCTGTCGAAGGCGGGGGATCCGAGCGAGAAGATGAAGGCTCGCGCAGTCGAGACGGGCGACGATTCGTGGACTCCCGCTGGGATGCCAGTCGAGTTCTTGTCGTTGGGAACGGACGGAATCGGTATCCCGGTGCGCGCGACCATCACCAGTTTCGGGCCGATCCTGCTCAGCAAAGTGTTGGGCCTCAACGAGACCCAGGAATCGACTCTCGGACTGATCTTCCACTGGGCCGACACTCAGGGCCTGGCCCTGCTGGACCTCAAGGATCTGCGTTCGGTCATCGCCCACCTGACGAGCGCTGAGGGCAAAGCGGATCTGAAGGGTATCGGCGGAGTTTCCTCCGCGACGGCGGGAGTGATTCTGCGCGCGTTGGTCAACCTCGAAGCCGACGGCGGTGACACCTTCTTCGGCGAACCGGAACTCGAAACCGAGGACCTGCTGCGTGTCGTCGGCGGTGCCGGTGTGATCACGCTGTTCGAACTCGGTGCCCAGGCCGCGCGTCCGGCAATGTTCTCCACCTTCCTGATGTGGGTGCTCGCGGACCTGTTCCAGACGCTGCCCGAAGAGGGAGATCTGGACAAGCCGAAGCTGGTGTTCATCTTCGACGAGGCGCACCTTCTGTTCGCGGACGCGTCGAAGGCCTTCCTACAGCAGGTCGAACAGACGGTAAAGCTGATTCGCTCCAAGGGCGTCGGCGTGTTCTTCTGCACGCAACTTCCGACCGACATTCCCAATTCGGTGCTGTCACAGTTGGGCGCGCGCGTCCAGCACGCCCTACGCGCATTCACGCCCGACGATCAGAAGGCGCTCAACAAGACCGTTCGTACCTACCCGAAGACCGAGCACTACGACCTGGAAAAGGCACTGACTTCACTCGGCATCGGTGAAGCCATCGTGACCGTGCTCTCGGAAAAGGGTGCGCCGACGCCGGTGGCCTGGACCAAGATTCGTCCTCCGAGGTCGCTGATGGACACCATCGGCAACGACGCGATCAAGGCGGCAGCGTCGTCGAGTCCGCTGAATCAGAAGTACGGCCAGACCATCGACCGCGAGTCGGCGTACGAGAAGCTGACGGCGAAGGTGGCCGGTGCTCCGACGGCGGATCAGTCCCTGGATCTTCCGTCGCTGCCCGATCTGCCGCCACCGCCGCCGGCCGAACCTGAGGGCCCCAACATCGCCGAGCAGATCTTGGGTAACTCGGCCGTGAAGAGCTTCCTGCGTTCTGCGGCTTCGGCTGCAGGGCGGGAGATTTCGCGAAACATCTTCGGTACCGGTAGCCGTCGCAAGCGCTGAGGCTTAGGCGCCCGCGAGGTCAGATGCCGACCTCGCGGGCCAATAGGTCGTTGATCGATTCACGCCTGATCAACGGCCGCGCAATCCCGCCCAGCACAGCGACGACCGGCGGCCGGCCGACGCTGTTGTAGGTGGAGGCCATGCTGTGGTGGTATGCGCCCGTACACGGCACTGCCAACAGGTCACCTTCATGTAGGTCGGCGGGAAGCCTTGCTCCGACGGCGATTTCGTCGCCCGATTCGCAGTGCCGCCCGGCGACGGTGACCTCCTGGAGCGGTGCGCTCGAATGCCGGTTCACCAATTCGACGTCGTAGTGGCTGTCGTACAACGACACCCGAGGGTTGTCGCTCATCCCACCGTCGACGGAAACGAAGGTTCGACCGCCGCTGATCGACTTGATGTTCTGTACGCGATAGAGCGTGACTCCGGCGCGCGCGGCGATCGCTCGGCCAGGCTCGAGCACGATTTCGGGGCGAGGGAAGCGGTTTCGGGTGCACGCGTCGTCGAGAGTTTCGTCGATGACGTGAGCGAGGCGGGTCAGATCCAGTTGGGCGTCTCCCGGCATGTATGCGATCCCATGGCCACCGCCGAGATCGAGTTCGGTGAGGATGATTCGATGCGTGCGTCGTATGTCGTCCATCTGTGCGATCATCGTCTCGATCGCGGGGCGGAAGAGTTCGGGATCGGTGATCTGGGAGCCGAGATGGCAATGCAGGCCGATGAGTTGCAGGTGCGCCGCGTTGGCGACGACGGATACCGTACGTTCCAGTTCTTCGGAAAACGCTGGTAGGCCGAACTTTTGGTCCAAGATGCCTGTGGACACTGCCTTGTGTCCGTGTATGTCGATGCCGGGTGTGACTCTGATCAACACCTTCTGTCGGTGGGTACACACCGACGCGAGCCGTACCGCTTCGCTGGGGGAGTCGAGGACGATCCGGCCCACACCCGCGTTGACCGCCGCCCTCAGTTCGGAAACCGATTTGGCATTGCCGTGCAGGATGATTCGGTGGGGGTCCACGCCCGCGGCGAGCGCGACGGCGAGTTCACCGGCGGAACAGACATCCACCCCGAGTCCCTCGTCGGAGACCCAGGTAGCCATCGCTCGAATCATCAGTGCCTTGCCGGCGTACACGATCTCCGAGTCGGGGAAGATCTCTCGATACGTGCGGCAGCGGTGCCGCACGTCCGCCTCGTCGACGACGTACGTCGGTGTGCCGTACTGGTCCGCGATCTCTTCGAGGGAGACGTCGCCGATGCAGACACGCCCGCTGTGGTCGTGGCGAGTACTGATGGGCCACAACGCAGGATCCATACGCGGTGTCATTGCGCCGCGTAGGGAGGGGAAGATTTCGAGTAGCGTCACGTCGATCTCCTGAAGGTGACCCGCCGTGTTGCGGGCTACCTTCAGATCTACTCCCGAAGATCACCGGTGGGGCGGATCTTGACGCTTACTTGACGCGCCGCCGAACGAGGTTGACGCGGCCCTGACGGGCTTGACTCACTGTGCTCGCCGGCGCTTCCATCCGAACCAACCGAGCACCGCGAGCAATGCCACCGCGGCGCCTCCGCCGATGACCGTCGATCTGTCGGCGGACACGCCAACGGACGGAGTTCCGCCGGCACTCGGGGCGTAACCGGCGCCGTACACGGACTCGACCGCCGCTTGGATGTCGAACCCGGTTTCGGTAGCCGGCCCGCAGCTGTGCCCCTCGTGCTCGGCGTCGACGTCGTACGGCGCAGAAACGAACATCAGCTGCTCGGTGCCGAGCACGTAGCTTGTGCCACAACCGTTCCCGTTCGCGAGTGTCCCCACCGACGTCACCGATGCCAGATCGCCTTTGTAGACCCGGCTGACGTCGAACAGGTAGGTGTCCTCGAACCCGTCCGAAGTTTTCTCCGTCGGAGTCCCGAGGAAAACGGTGCTGGAGACGCTCACGGCTTCTTCCGGGGTAGCCGATGATGYGCACGAACATGCATTCGCTGCCGTGGGCAGCAGTAAGGGCAACCCTCCGGTCAAAAGAAGGATTGCCCCGACTGCCAGTGTTCTTCGCATCGCCATTAACCGACTATATGGTCTGCTATGGCCTGCTCTGGGAAGTTTGCGTGAATCAGCCGCCGAGCTTCTTGTAGAACGTGCCCACGATGGGCGCAACGACGGCACGCGGGCTGTAACCGCCCGCGACGGACATCGCCTTGCTCAAGATGCCCGGTACGACGCGCATCTTGTTCTCGGCCAGGCCGTCGAGCGAGACCTTGGCGGTGTACTCGCTCGAGATCCAGAAGAAGTCCGGGACGAGCTTGTCGACGATCGACGCTTCGGCCGGGTCCGGGGTTTCGGTGCGTACTGGGCCTGGGGCGAGCAGGGTGACGTTCACTCCGGTGCCCTTGAGTTCACCTCGCAACGATTCCGCGAAGGTGTTCACGAACGCCTTCGTGGCGGCGTATGTCGCGTTGTTGGGGATCGGCATGTTTCCGGCCGCGGACCCGACCATCAGGATGGCTCCGGATTTGCGTGCGAGCATGCCGGGCAGCACGGCCAGCGTGAGATCGTGCACTGCAACGGCGTTGAGTTCGACCTGGTCGCGCTCGTATGCCGGGTCCAGCTCGGCGATCGGCCCGAAGGTGGCGATACCGGCGTTGTTGCACAGGATGCTGATGTCGCGGCCACCGAGTTCCTCGACCAGAACGGCACGCGCCGCGCTGTCGGAGAGGTCCGATGCACGGACCTCCACCTCGACGCCGTGCGCGGCGCGAAGCTTCTCGGCGAGGACCTCCATGACCTCGCCACGACGGGCAACGAGGATCAGGGAATGTCCGCGTGATGCCAGATCAGCGGCCAGTGCCTCTCCGATGCCGGAGGAGGCGCCGGTCACTACGGCGCGGGCTGTGGTTGTGGGTGTCGGCAGGCTCACGATCAGTCAGCGTAGCCGGTCAGATCTTCGCGGCCAGTCGTGTGCCCTGTTCGATGGCACGCTTGGCGTCGAGTTCTCCTGCCACGTCGGCGCCGCCGATGATGTGGGTCACCACGCCCGCGACGGTCAGTTCGTCCACGAGATCGCGAACCGACTCCTGCCCGGCGCAGATGACGATGGTGTCGACCTCGAGAAGTCGGGGCTTCTCGTGCTTCTCACCGAAGGTGATGTGCAGGCCGGCGTCGTCGATGCGCTCGTAGTTGACGCCCGAGAGCTCGTGGACGCCCTTGTTCTTGAGGGCCGCCCGATGGACCCAGCCGGTGGTCTTCGCGAGGCCGGCGCCGATGCGTCCTGGCTTGCGTTGGAGGAGGTAGACCTCCCGCTCGGAGAGCTCCGGTACCGGAGTGGTGAGAGCGCCCGGGGCCATTTCGGGTTCGGTGACGCCCCATTCCTGCTTCCACTCCTTGAGATGAAGAGTGGGGGAAGTGGGGTGCGTGAGGAATTCGCTCACGTCGACGCCGATGCCGCCGGCGCCGATGACGGCGACGGACTTGCCGACGGGCTTGCCCTCTCGGACGACCTCGGCGTAGGTCAGCACCTTCGAGTTCTCGATGCCGGGGATCTTGGGAACGCGCGGCGTCACGCCGGTGGCAACCACCACTTCGTCGAAGGATCCGATGAGATCTGCCGGTGTGACGCGGGTTTCGAGCTTGACCGTCACTCCGGCCACGTCCAGCATGCGGGTGTAGTAGCGAATGGTTTCGGCGAACTCTTCCTTACCCGGAATGAGCTGTGCGATCCCGAACTGTCCGCCGATCTTGTCCGAAGCCTCGAACAACGTGACCGAATGACCACGCTGAGCAAGATTGAGTGCTGCGGAAAGTCCGGCAGGACCGGCACCGACGACGGCGAGGTTCTTGGTCCGCCGAGTGGGGGAGAGGATCAGTGTGGTTTCGCGGCCCGCGCGCGGGTTGAGCAGGCAGGAGACCTGCTTGTGAATGAAGGCGTGGTCGAGGCAGGCCTGGTTGCAGGCAATGCACGTGTTGATCTCGTCGGACGCTCCTCTCTCGGCCTTGTTTACCCAGTCAGGATCGGCGAGCATCGGCCTGGCCATCGAAATCAATTGTGCGTCACCGCGGTTGAGGATCTCTTCGGCGGTCTCGGGCATGTTGATCCGATTCGAGGCGGCTACCGGAATGTCGACGTGCTTCTCGAGCTTGCCTGTTATGTCGACGAAGGCTGCTCGGGGAACCGAGGTGACGATGGTGGGCACCCGTGACTCGTGCCACCCGATGTCGGTGTTGATGATCGTGGCGCCGGCGGCTTCGACTTCCTTTGCCAGTGAGACGATTTCATCCCAGGTCTGACCGCCCTCGACCAGGTCTGCCATCGACAGCCGGAACACGATGATGAAGTTCGGGCCGACAGCCTTGCGTGTGCGTCGCACGATTTCGACTGCCATGCGTCGACGGTTCTCGGAACTGCCGCCCCACTGGTCGGTGCGCTTGTTCGTGCGCTCGCAGAGGAACTGGTTGATGAAGTAGCCCTCACCGCCCATGATTTCGACGCCGTCGTAACCCGCGGACTTGGCCAGGCGCGCGCAGCGAACGTAGTTGCGGATCTGCCAACGCACCCCACGGCCGGTCAGCTTGCGCGGACGGAACGGGTTGATGGGCGCCTTGATCGACGACGCGGAGACACTGAAAGGCTGGTAGCTGTAGCGGCCGGCGTGCAGGATCTGCATGGCGATCTTTCCGCCCGCGTCGTGAACCGCCTTGGTGATCCGGCGGTGACGGCGCGCTTCGATGCGGTTGGTCAGCTTGGCACCGAAGGGCAAGAGCCAACCGGTGCGGTTGGGCGCGTAGCCGCCGGTGATGATCAAGCCGACACCGCCACGAGCACGTTCGGCGAAGTACTCGGCCAAGCGGTCGGTGTCCTTCGCGCGATCTTCGAGGCCGGTGTGGATCGATCCCATGACGACGCGGTTCTTCAGCGTCGTGAATCCGAGGTCGAGCGGTTCGAGCAGGCGGGGGAACTGTGTATCCGTCATGACTGAAGATGTCCTTCCGTGGCGTACTCGCCGGTGTCTTCGATGGCGTACTCGCCAGTGTCTTCGATGGCGTACTCGCCAGTGGGCAATGCGTCCAGAACTTCCTGGCACCAGTCGGTGAATCCTTCTTCGACGCGGATACCGCCGCGAAGTACCAGGTACTGGTGCAGTGAAGAGCCGGAAAGTGCTGCTGGATTGGGGAAGTCACGCTTTTCGATGAGCCGGTAGACGTCGAGGCGGGCGGCGTGGCCGTCGCGGTGGCGAGCGACTTCGCGTCGTAGAGCGGGGAGATCGGCGTGCGCTGCGGCCCTGATCTTGATGGCCAACTCGTTGCGCAGGTGGTTCGGTTCGGACGGCTCGGCGATCCATCGGGTCAGTTCGGCGCGACCCGCGTCGCTGACGCGGTACATCTTCTTGTCCGGGCGGCCGTCCTGCGCGATGGCCTCCACCTCCACCCAGCCTGCCTCGTCCATTCGCTTGAGGACTCGGTAGATCTGCTGGTGCGTCGCGCTGTGGAAGAAGCCGATCGACTTGTCGAACCGGCGTGTGAGGTCGTATCCCGACGCATCCTGTTCGGACAGGGAGACGAGCAACGCATGTTCGAGTGCCATGGAAAAAGTATCTATGCACTCAGGTGCGTATGCAACTAAGTGCGTACTAACTTTGTTGCATAGAACGTCTTGTATGTCGACTTCGGAGAGAGGCGCCGAGTCGCCCGCGCGCAGTTAGGCTTCGCCGTATGAGCGCCGAGTCCACGAGCATGCAGGCCGAGCCACCCGCAGGCATCGGTGGTGCGGCCACGAAGAGTCAAGTGTTCGCGTGGGGGCTGTGGGATTGGGGATCGGCAGCATTCAACGCCGTGATCCTCACGTTCGTCTTCTCGGTCTATCTCACCGACGCGGTCGGCGACGACCTGCCCGGCACGATTTCGGCAACTACGTGGCTCAGTTGGGCTCTCGGAATCGCCGGCTTCTTCATCGCGATACTCGCCCCGATCACCGGACAGCGTTTCGATGCGTCGGGTAAACGCAAACTCTCACTCGCGATACTCACCGGCATCACCGTGCTCTCGATGGCGGGTCTCTATTTCGTCGAGGACAACTACCGCTACCTGTGGCTCGGATTGGTTCTGCTCGCAATCGGTTCGGTGATTTTCGAACTGGCCGGCGTGCCGTACAACGCCATGATGCGGCAGGTGTCGACACCGGAGAATCTGGGACGAGTCTCCGGCTTCGGCTGGGCCATGGGATATTTCGGCGGAATCGTGCTGCTGTTGCTGTGTTACTTCGGGTTCATCGTCGGCGACGGCGACACTCGGGGATTCCTGGGATTGACCACCGACGGCGGCATGAACATCCGGATGGTGGCACTGCTGGCTGCAGTGTGGTTCGCGGTCTTCGCGATTCCGGTGTTCTTCAAGGTTCCCGAGTTGCCCAGCCCCGCGGTCGATCCGGGAGCGTCCAAGGCCGGGTTCCTCGACTCCTATCGGGTGTTGTGGCGCGATCTGCGCGAACTCTGGAACGTCGACAGGCGCACGATCTGGTACCTGATCGCGAGCGCACTCTTTCGTGACGGTCTGGCGGGTGTGTTCACCTTCGGAGCCGTGTTGGCTGTCAACGTCTACGGAATCAGTGCGGCCGACGTCCTGCTGTTCGGTGTTGCCGCCAACGTGATTTCCGCAATCGGTGCATTGGTGGCCGGACGCTTCGACGATCGGATCGGACCCAAACAGGTCATCACCGTCTCGCTGGCGTCGATGATCGTGGTCGGCGCGATATTGATCGCGGTGTCCGGGCCGGTGATGTTCTGGATCTTCGGTCTCGCGCTCTGCCTGTTCGTCGGGCCCGCTCAGTCTTCGGCACGAACCTTCTTGGCACGCATCACCCCGCCTGGGCGTGAAGGTCAGATGTTCGGCCTGTATGCGACCACAGGCCGAGCAGTGTCGTTCTTGGCGCCGACACTGTTCGGCCTGTTCGCTTGGCTCTTCGGTGCAGACCGTGCCGGCATCATCGGGCTGCTGGTGGTTCTCGGCGTCGGCCTTGCCGCATTGTCGATGGTGAAGGCGCCGGAAGGGGACAGTGCGATCCCCGTCAATCCTTGAAGTAGACCAACTGGTGTGTCGTAGCGAGCAATGCGCCGTCACTGCCCCAAATTTCGGCCGACTGATCGAAGTATCCGTTTCCGAACCGTTGGGTCCGCGCCGTTCCCAGGACGGAATTGTCTGCCTGTTCGGTCAGCGTCTGAGCGTCGGCGTGGAAGTAGATGGTCATCGAGACCGTTCCGGCCGGAGCCATCTTGCCTCGGCGCAAGAAGACTCGTGGGAAGAAGACATCGCACAGTGCGGTCAGCGACGTGAAGTCGAGAGCGCGTGCCGGTTGATCGCGCACCCAGAGCGTCGTGGTCGAGTCGGGGTGCTCGCCCGACTCCAGATCGGGGATCGCACCTTCGACAAAGCGCATCTCGTAGTTCTGTGCCCAGGCGATGAACTCGGGGAACGGCAGCAGCGCAACGTTTTCGGCCGACGGAACTTCCGGCATCGTGATCTCGGTAGACGACCAGGTTTCACGCCTGGTACCGAACACTGCCGTCGCGGTAGTGGCGACGGTTCCGTCCTGAGACAGTTCGATGGACCAGTGCTGCGTCGAGCGGTTGGTACGCACCGGCCGGGCGGAGATCTCGAAGGCGCCCTCGGTGATCGGACCGGCAAAGTTGACGGTCAACGACAGCGGATCGCCGAGGCGTTCGGGGTGCTTCAGTACAGATTCGAGCAATGTGGCAGCGGTGACGCCGCCGAACGGCCCGACCATGTTGTTGTACGCCGGATTGGTTTCGCCGGTCGACAAGCCGGCCGTGAGTGGCGTCAATCCGACAGCGGTGTCGAACGGATGGGGTGGTGCAACGGTCTCGGTCATCGCAGAACTCCTGGTGGTGGAATCAATTCGGCTCTATGTATGACAACATACATAGAGCCGAATTTGTCGCGACGATCAGGATCCTGCACGTGCGAGGATTGCCTCGGCCAACTCTTCGGCTCGCTCTTCCGGAATCCAGTGACTTCCGCCGTCGAGCACGACGAACTCGTAGGGAGCGTCCACGAATTCACCACAGCGTTCTGCGCCTGCGCGGCCGAGCGCTGTGTCGCCGGTGCTCCAGACATACGTGGTCGGCACGGTGGTGCGATCGATGTCGCCGAAGTCGCGAGTCATCGCGCGGTACCAGTTCAAGGCGCCGGTGAGCGCGCCCTCCCCGCTCAGGACACGAATGTGCTCGTCGGCGAATTCAGGATCGATCTGGCCGTCGAACATGGCGCGCAGCCGGCGGAAGTTGTCCTCCGACAACACTTCCTCGGCTTTGCCCTCCCGTCGGAGAAGTCCGATGTACGACGAGCGTTGCTTCTGGTCCTCGTCCTCGCGGAGTGCCCAACCGAAGGCAGTGGGGTGGGGGACCGAGATGGCTGTCAGGCTGCGGATCCGGTTCGGATGGCGACCGGCGACCTGCCAGGCGACCGCCGAACCCCAGTCGTGGCCGACCAGATGCGCGTCGGACAGGCCGAGTGCGTCGAGCAATCCGACGACGTCGGCTACCAGGTGCTCGATCTTGTAGGCATCCACCCCTTCGGGGCGCGCGCCGGCGGAGTATCCGCGCTGATTCGGTGCGATCACACGGTATCCCGCCGCGGTGAGCAGTGGTGTGACCTTGCCCCAGGATGCGGCGCTCTCCGGGAAGCCGTGCAGCGCTACCAGCGGAATGCCGTCGTCCGGGCCCGAGATCAGTACGTCGAAGGTGAGGTCGCCAACGGGGATTTCGTATGTACTCGTGGAAGACATGACTCTCACCGTACGTCGAAAAGGTGAACCCGAGGTCAGTTTCGAGGTGGATTCCAGGTGGCCATTCCGAGCATGATGACTCGCAGTTGCTTCTCGGCTCGTGTGATGACGGCGGCTTCGTCGCGATACCCGGCCGTCCCGGCGTCCAGCAGTTCGACGACAGCGCTGAACATCGTCGAGACGATCAGGTCGGCAGCCATTTCCAGATCGTCCGACGACCAGCTTTCCAGTCCGGCAATTCTGGAGAGGTCGATGGTCAGTTCGCTGACGAACAACCGCATTTCAGTGGCTATCGCACGTCGTACCTCACTGACGCCGCTGTAGCGTTCGCGGCAGAGGAACCGAAACTGTCGCTCGTGTGTATGCACTTGTCGCACAAGGATGCCCAGTGACGTAGCGGCGTCCTTGGTGCTGGGATTACGCCTTGCGTCGCGCAGCATCTGGCGCAACATGCGCATGCTCTCTTCGACGAGGACGACACCGACGTCCTCCAGTGAAGCGAAGTGGCGGTAGAACGCAGTCGGAACGATCCCGGCTTCCCTGGCTACCTCTCGCAAGCTGATTCCGGCGAAGCCCCGATCGGCCGAGAGGTCCATGGCAGTGTCCAGGAGCGCTTGGCGTGTGCGTTCCTTCTTTGCGGCACGACTTTCCGGCTCCCTGTTGTCGGGTTCCCTGCGCTCTGGGTTCACCGGTCCGGCCTTCGTCACGACGTCGAGTGTAGGTACAGGCATTCCGGCTCCTTTCGGCAACTCGTGTAACTCGGATCACATTCTTGTTGACATGTACTTGTATGCACCTGTCACACTATCTTCGGTGAACATTTGTACACTGAATTCACGCAGTCGGGGGAAGCTAGCCCAGCAATCGGTACACCCGGCAATCGAAGTACGAGGAGGGTCATGACAATCGCATCTGCTCCTGAGAACACGACACCGAAGTCCACACCTCGGCGCGGACTGTCCTTGGTGGGACTGATCGAAGCCATGGCTGCTCCACATCAGATCGATCGGTACCTCGAGTTGGTCAACCCGATGGCGACCGTTCGTGACATCCGCGCGCAGGTTGTCGCCGTCGACCATCCGACCGCTGACTCCGTCACTCTGACGCTGCGCCCGACTCGCCAGTGGCGCGGTTTTCAGGCGGGCCAGTTCGTGCAGTTGGGCGTGGTGATCGACGGTGTTCGTCACACTCGCTGCTACTCGCCGGCCGGCGGCGCGTCTACGCGCAACGGGCTGATCGAGCTCACCGTGAAAGCGCATCCCGGTGGCCTGGTGTCGCAGTATCTGTACGCCAACGCGGCACCTGGACTCGTTGTCAGCCTCTCGCAGGCAGACGGTGTGTTCTCCCTTCCCGTCGACCGCCCGCGTCGGGTGTTGTTGATCAGTGGCGGCAGTGGAATCACCCCGGTCATGTCGATGCTTCGGACGCTGGTGGAGGAGGAGCACTCGGGCGAGATCGTGTTCGTGCATTACGCGAACACCGATGCCGACGTGGCATACACGCGCGCGCTGAAGACCATCGCCGAGCAGAACCCGAACGTGAAACTGGTACTCGTGTACACCGAAAGCGGTGGAGGTGACCTCGAAGGTTTCTTCGATCGCGGGCACCTCGACGCCGTGGCTCCGTGGATCGCCGATCCGGACACGATCGACGCCCAGGCTTATCTCTGCGGGCCTCCCGGTCTGATGCGGGGAGTGCGTGAGGTGTTCCGTGAGGTCGACGTCGAGCACTTGCTCAATACCGAGGAGTTCGCGCCGGCGGTGGCCGAGCCGGGTGAGGCCGGCGGCGAGGTGTCATTCACCAAAAGTGGGGTGGCGGCCGAGAACTCCGGCGAAACACTTCTCGAACAAGCAGAAGCTGCGGGCCTCAATCCCGAATACGGATGCCGGATGGGAATCTGCTTCTCCTGCACCTCCGTCAAGAAGGCGGGTCGTACCCGAAACGTGCGCACCGGTGAGACAGACGACGAGCCGGACAAGAAGATCCAGCTGTGCGTCAGCGCTCCCGTCGGCGACGTCACCGTCGACATCTGAAGTCCCATTTTCCACACGACTGTCTGGAGACCGACATGTTTGGACTTTCACTTCCCACCCTTCCGTTCCTCGGCAACGGTTCCGATGCGAAGGACGACGCTCCCGTCGTCCTGACGTACGAGCAGGTCGAGGAGATCGGCCGCGAGTTGGACGCATTGCGTGATCGCACCGTCGCTTCGCTTGGGGCCGAAGACCGGGAGTACATCTACAAGATCATCAAGGCTCAGCGCGGGTTCGAGGTCGCAGGTCGCGGCTTGATGTACCTCGGATTCCTACCGCCGGTGTGGCTCGCGGCAGTCGGTGCGCTGAGTGTGTCGAAGATTCTCGACAACATGGAGATCGGCCACAACGTCATGCACGGTCAATATGACTGGATGCGGGAACCCGGGCTCAATTCCGAAGTCTTCGAATGGGATACGGTGTGCCCGGCCGACCAGTGGCGCCACTCGCACAACTACATGCATCACACGTACACCAATATTCTCGGCAAAGACCGTGACATCGGATACGGCATCCTGCGTATCGACGACGCGCAGAAGTGGAACCCCTATTACCTCGGTAATCCGGTCTGGGCCTTTGCCTTGATGATGCTCTTCGAGTGGGGTGTGATGATGCACGATCTCGAGATCGAGAACGTCATCCAGGGCAAACGCAAGTGGCACGACGTCAAGCCGCTTCTGAAGGGCTGGTGGAACAAGGCGGGCAAGCAGGTCCTCAAGGACTACGTCATCTTCCCGGTTCTGACGGGGCCGCTGTTCGTGACCACTCTCGCGGGGAACGTCACCGCCAACCTGGTCCGAAACGTGTGGACGTACTCGATCATCTTCTGTGGCCATTTCCCCACCGGCGTACAGAGCTTCACCGAGGACGAGACGGCCGACGAGACTCGTGGTCAGTGGTACGTGCGTCAGATGCTCGGCAGCGCCAACATCGAGGGAAGCCCGCTCTTCCACATCATGTCCGGCAACCTCTCGCACCAGATCGAGCACCACCTGTTCCCGGACCTGCCTGCGCATCGTTATCCGGAACTCGCTCCCCAGGTGAAAGAATTGTGTGGGAAGTACGGTTTGCCGTACAACACCGGTGGGTTCTTCAAGCAGATCGGTTCGGTATGGGGCAAGATCTTCAAGCTCGCTCTTCCGCCCGGTTTGGTCAAGTCGAAGACCCCTCCCGGTGTTATCGTCGAGCGCCAGCGAACTGCAGCCTGAGAGGCACACACTGATGGTCGGGAAATTCGAACGCCGCAAGGACACGGTCCAGGAACTGACCGAAAGTGCAGCCAACCACGTGGGCTCCATCGCGATGATCATCGCCGGGGCTGTTCGAGACGTGACGCGCGAGATCGGTGACTGGGTGTCCGACGGAATCGAGATGCGTGAAGCAGCGAAAAAGGCTGCGGCTGACGATCGTTCGGAGTCCGTGACCATCGAGCACGACGAGACCGATCCACCGGAAGATTGGCGTTGATTCCAACTCTTCGATCGCCGAGACAGTAAGGCCGACGGCCGGATCGCCCAACCGCGAGCCGTTTCGCCTGAACGACCACGTTGCCCTCCGTCACAGATGACGGAGGGCAACGTGGGTTTCGTGGACTGTTTCGGCGGCCGAAGACGCGGATCGAACACCGATCACAAGTGAGGCCCTAAGCAGCGCTTCCGAGGCTCGCCGAGTCGAAGCTGCCGAGCCCGGTGCTGCCGAGACCGCTGCTACCGACCCCGCCCAATGCGAGCGCATTGCTGCTACCCGCGCTCAGTAGCTGGACGATGATGTTGATGACGATGGGGTCGCCGGTGAGCGGAATTGTAGGCACAGGGGGACCTGCTTTCTGTTTCGAGATGTGGTGAGCAAGGTGAGCGGCGACGGGATCGTCGACGTGGTCAGGCGGGCTGTTTCAGCCACTTCCGGTGCTGCCGAGCGACACGATAGAGCCGTTGCCGAAGCCGAGTGCTCGGGAGAGTGAGCCGAAGTCGATGACCAGGCTGCCCAGGGTGTGCTGGTTTATCACGGTGGTTCCTGTCTGTGCCGCGACTTTGTGATGCGAGCGGGTAAGTCGATCAGGGAGCAGGCGTCGTGGGAGTTTCGCCGCCGCCGCCGCCAATCGGAGAGTTGTTGGTGTAGAGGAAACTGCTGCCGGCGTTGAACATCTGTAGGGCCCGAGATTCGTCCTAGGAGACGCCGCCGCCATCCGTCGAGCCCGTGCCGGTGCTGCCCGCGTTGAAGAGCTGCAGGATGGTGTCGAAGAAGGCACCGAGGAGAGCGTTATCCTGGCCGTTGATCATGTGTTTCCCCTTAATTGTTACTGGTTTGCGCGGTGATTCGCACCACACTTTTATAGCCCGGTTCGAAGCGGAAAAGTGGGGTCCAGGCGCCACACGTGGACAGCTAATAGCGAGGATGTGAGTGTTCACATTTTCGCTGGACGATTGTCCACATCAGTGCTTGCGAAAGTCAGAGAGATCATGGCAGCGCGCAGTTTGAGCAGTTCAGAGGGCAGGGCCGGATCCAATCCGGTCAGGGTTGCGATGCGCTTGATTCGATTGTCGACGGTGTTGGTGTGCAGGCCGAGCGCCGACGCGGTGCGCTGACGATGCTGGCCGTTGGCGAGGTGTATGGACAATGTCTGCAGCAGTTCCGGATTGCCGWCGAGTGGCCTTAGAAGATTGATCAAGCTGTCGCGGCCTGCGCCACCCCGAGTGAGTTGATACTCGAGCGCGAGGTCTTCCATTCGGTACGACCGCGCCGGCAGTCGCAGGCGCCGCACGAGTTGCGCCAATTCGTGAGTGGTTGCTTGGGCGGCGGCGATATCTCGTACCGCGGCGTTCTCGGCGATTGCTGTGATCTCCACCCCGACCGTTGCGCGTGCACGTTGGATGACCTCGCACACTGTTCCCCAGTCGGGTGTGCCCTCGATCAGGACCAGACCACGTTGCGGTGCAGGAGCTTCGAGCAGCGCCGACCCGAAGTGGGCCGCGATTTTCGATTGAGCGACGGAGAGGTCACGGTAGGCCTGTATGCGCTGGTGGTTGCCGTTGCGTGCTCCCGGGCGGATGGGCGGCAGGTTCACCAGGAGCCGCAGGACGAGATAGCGGGGTGCGAGTTCAACGCCCATCTGCAACGCAAGCTGGGTGGGATCGTCGCCGTCCAGCATGGCTTTCACGAGAGCGCCGGCGGAGTATTCCCCGAGTTGGGAGCCAGCTGGAAGAGCCGAGAGATAGCTGATCGAGATGAACGAGTGAAGCCGCTGCGCGAGTGCGAACAAGAACTCGTTGAGATCCCCGAGATTGGCGGAGTCCTCGGCGTCGGCCCGGCTGAGGATGAGGGTGCGGAAAGTGCTGATGCCCTCGTTGGTCAAGTTGAGGATCGCGCTGAGTGGCACGCCTTTCAATGCTTGTTGGACGGTCATCGTGTGAATGCCGTCCAACTCTTGGTCGGTGGGAAGTTTGCGGTGATCCAGCAGCTGGATCCCCACTTGGAGCCCCTGCACGATCACCGCAATCAGTTCCCGA
The DNA here is from genome assembly GCF_056401335.1 of Rhodococcus sp. P4_F3_2. Taxonomy (NCBI): domain Bacteria; kingdom Bacillati; phylum Actinomycetota; class Actinomycetes; order Mycobacteriales; family Nocardiaceae; genus Rhodococcus; species Rhodococcus sp. P4_F3_2. The sequence goes on along the minus strand of NZ_JBFUJN010000050.1, from coordinate 521 downwards.
CGAACTGCCTCCGTTTGGAGGGAAGTCAACGTCGGGTTGGCACGGGACAGGTGATCTACGAGATCGCTTGCCAGTGGGATGACGTCGTTGACCGCTGTGGAGGCGGGCTTGCCTCCCAACATGAGCGGTCCCGGGTTGTTCAGCAGCGCTGGGGACATGGGTGGCCTCCTCTAGACAGGTGCGTCGCCTGGCACAGGCACCCGGAGGCTCGGCGCGTTACGAAGCGGGGTACACGCTGAGGCCTTGTTCGGGGGCATACTCGCCGCTGAAATTTGCGGATCGAATTGCGCCAGGCGTTGTGATTTCTACCACATGAACGATCGTCCAACTGTGAAATGGACAAATGTGAAGATAAGTCCATATGCCCCACGCGCTGCGGACCTAAACAATCGTCCACTTACCGGTGTTTTTCGACGTCAGAGGGGAAAACGGATTCGGAGGACACCACGAGTTCCGTCTGGGATCATTGCCGGCGCCCACGGTGCTCGTCGCGGGCGATTTGCTCAGATCAAGCTCGAGGG
>NZ_JBFUJN010000049.1:0-27963 GCF_056401335.1 Rhodococcus sp. P4_F3_2 | reverse complement strand
GTACAACATCATGAAGCGGGAGAACTCGGTCCGCAGTTCGGCGAAATCGGCTCTGCTGACCCCACTGCTGTCTTCCACGTTCGGCACCCTCATCTGTTAGCTGGTGTAACCAGTCTGCCACCGATTGTGCCGTGTCCGGTTTCAGTGGGTGCGCAGTGCGGCGAGCGTCATATCCCGCAGGACGCGACGTGCGCGTGCCGGCGAAGCTGGGTTGGCGCTGTGAGGGGTCGAGTTGATCAGTCCGAAAGTGGCATGCGCTTTGATGCGGGCATCCGCCTGGTCGAGCTGGGGATCGAGTTGCTCGAGGACTCCGACCCACACCTCGACGTACTTGCGCTGCGTTTGGCGCACCTGTCGACGCGCGTCGGCCGGCAGGCTTTCGAGGTCGCGGTCCTGGATGCGGATCAGGTCCGGCTCGCCGAGCGCGAAGTCGAGGTGGAACTCCACCAGTGCGTCGAGAGCGGCGCTCGGTGAGTCCGCTGCCTCCGCTGCCGCAGAACCGCCTTCGTGCAGGCGCGTGCTGATGCCGACGAGTAGTTCCACGAGGACGGCATCCTTGTTGGGGAAATGCCGGTACACGGCCGGGCCGCTGATACCGACGGCCGCGCCGAGGTCTTCGAGTCGCACACTCACGAATCCGCGTTCGGCGATCAACCGTGCGGCGGCATCCAAGAGCTGACGACGACGGTCGGCCTTCATCTGATCGCGTCGCGTCGGAGCTGCTACCTGCTCAGAGGTCATTCTCTCGATCTTTCTTCGCTTGTGTTCTGGACAACTCAGTTAATCATAGTTAATCTAGTTTCAGTTATCGAGCATTAACTCATGGCGAAGGCGGCGGGATGACTCCCAGTGGAATCACGCAAGGATCGGGCTACCGGTCCGATCACACCGTTCTGGTGGACGAACTGAAGAAGAAACTGGCGCAAGCAGCGCTGGGTGGCAACGAGCGCTCTCGCGAGCGCCACGTGAGCAGAGGGAAACTGCTGCCGCGAGATCGCGTCGACTCGCTGCTCGACCAGGGCAGCCCGTTCCTCGAGTTGTCGCCGCTGGCGGCCAACGGCCTGTACGACGACGAGTGCCCCGGCGCCGGCGTCATCACCGGTATCGGCCGTGTGTCGGGCCGGGAGTGCGTCATCGTCGCCAACGACGCGACGGTCAAGGGCGGCACCTACTACCCGATGACGGTGAAGAAGCACCTGCGCGCGCAGGAAGTTGCGTTGCAGAACAACCTTCCATGCATCTACCTCGTCGACTCCGGCGGCGCTTTCCTGCCGCGCCAGGACGAGGTCTTCCCGGACCGCGAGCACTTCGGCCGGATCTTCTACAACCAGGCGACCATGAGCGCCAAGGGGATTCCCCAGATCGCCGCAGTTCTCGGTTCGTGCACCGCGGGCGGCGCCTACGTGCCCGCGATGAGTGACGAAGCAGTGATCGTCCGCAACCAGGGCACGATCTTCCTCGGTGGTCCGCCGCTGGTGAAGGCGGCCACCGGTGAGATCGTCACCGCCGAAGAACTCGGCGGCGGCGACCTGCACTCCAAGGTTTCCGGCGTCACCGATCACCTGGCCGAGGATGACCGCGACGCACTTCGTATCGTGCGCAACATCATTGCCACGCTCGGCCCCCGCTCCGAGCGCCCGTGGGACGTCATCTCCACGGTTCCGCCTGTCGCAGATCAAAGCGAACTCTACGACGTCGTCCCGACCGATCCTCGGACTCCGTACGACGTGCACGAGGTGATCACCAAGCTCGTCGACGGTGGCGCGTTCCAGGAGTTCAAGGCTGAGTACGGCAAGACGCTCGTCACCGGTTTCGCCCACATCGAGGGCCACCCGGTCGGCATCATCGCCAACAACGGCGTGCTCTTCGGTGAATCCGCCATGAAGGGAGCACATTTCATCGAACTGTGCGACAAGCGCAGTGTGCCGCTGCTGTTCCTGCAGAACATCGCAGGCTTCATGGTGGGACGCGACTACGAGGCCGGCGGCATCGCCAAGCACGGCGCCAAGATGGTCACGGCAGTTGCGTGTGCACGGGTCCCCAAGCTGACAGTTGTCATCGGCGGCTCGTACGGCGCCGGCAACTATTCCATGTGTGGACGCGCGTATTCGCCTCGCTTCCTGTGGATGTGGCCGAACGCGCGCATCTCGGTCATGGGCGGCGAGCAGGCAGCTTCGGTGCTCTCGACGGTTCGTAGCGAGCAGCTCGACAGCGCGGGCAATCCGTGGTCGGCCGAGGACGAAGAGTCGTTCAAGGCGCCGATCCGTGAGCAGTACGAGGCTCAAGGCAATCCGTACTACTCCACTGCGCGGCTGTGGGATGACGGTGTCATCGATCCCGCAGATACCAGAACTGTTCTCGGCCTGGCCCTTTCGGTGTGCGCAAACGCACCGATCGAGCCGGTCTCCTACGGCGTCTTCCGGATGTGAGCGAAATGACTGAGTTGCGCACTATCGATACTGTTCTCGTGGCCAACCGCGGTGAGATCGCGGTTCGCGTGATCCGCACGCTGCGTGAGTTGGGAATTCGCAGCGTCGCCGTCTACAGCGACGCCGACGCGAATGCTCGCCACGTCCGCGAGGCCGACACTGCCGTCAACATCGGACCGGCCGCGGCGCGTGAAAGCTACCTCGTCATCGACAAGGTCATCGACGCTGCCAAGTCCACCGGTGCTCAGGGTATTCACCCCGGTTACGGCTTCCTGTCGGAGAACTCGGCGTTCTCGGCTGCCTGTGCGGCCGCCGGAATCGCCTTCCTCGGCCCCTCCGAGCGGGCGATCGAGGTGATGGGTGACAAGATCACCGCGAAGAACGCGGTTGCCGCGTTCGACGTGCCGGTGGTCCCGGGTATCGCTCGTCCGAACCTGACCGACGAAGAACTGATCGCAGCAGCCGAGGACATCGGCTACCCGGTGTTGGTCAAGCCTTCGGCCGGCGGCGGTGGCAAGGGAATGCGTCTGGTCGAGGATCCGGCCAATCTGGCCGAGGCTCTTCGCAGTGCCCGCCGTGAGGCCGCGTCGTCGTTCGGCGACGACACCCTGTTCCTCGAGCGATTCGTCCTGCGGCCCCGGCACATCGAGGTCCAGGTTCTCGCCGACCAGCACGGCAACGTCGTTCACCTCGGTGAGCGCGAATGCAGCCTGCAGCGGCGTCACCAGAAGGTCATCGAAGAGGCTCCGTCGCCGCTGCTCGATCAGGTGACCCGTGACCGGATCGGCGCGGCAGCGTGCAACACCGCTCGAAGCGTCGATTACACCGGCGCCGGCACCGTGGAGTTCATCGTCTCCGCCGACAAGCCGGACGAGTTCTTCTTCATGGAGATGAACACCCGCCTGCAGGTCGAGCATCCCGTCACCGAAATGGTGACCGGACTGGATCTGGTCGAATGGCAGGTCCGTGTGGCAGCGGGAGAGAAGTTGGCCTTCTCCCAGAGCGACATCACGCTGACCGGGCACGCCATCGAAGCTCGTGTGTACGCSGAGGATCCGGGCCGTGGATTCCTGCCGACCGGCGGCCGCGTCGTCGATCTGGTCGAGCCGTCAGGTTCCGGCGTGCGCGTCGATTCCGGACTGCTCGCAGGCACCGTCGTCGGCAGTGACTACGACCCGATGCTCAGCAAAGTCATCGCCCACGCTCCCGACCGCGCAGGCGCACTGCGCAAACTCGATCGCGCACTCGGTGACACCGCAGTGCTCGGAGTCGTGACCAACATCGAGTTCGCACGATTCCTCCTCGCTGATCCGGATGTGATCGCGGGCAACCTCGACACCGGTCTGCTCGATCGTCGCGTCGAAGACTTTGTCGCAGCCGACGCCTCCGACGAGGTTCTCATTGCTGCCGCGGCGTATCGCTGGCTCTCGCGATGGACAACTTCGGAATCCGTTGATCCCTGGGACGTCCCGAGTGGATGGCGCGTCGGAACTCCCGCTCCGACCAGCATCAGGCTCGCCGCCGGCACCCGAACGTCGCACGTTGCGATCGTCGGCGTTCCCGCCGATGCAAAGGTCGAGGTCGAAGGTTCACAGCCGCGCGCATTCAGCGCGACCCTGACGGGATCCGAACTGGCGGTGGTGATCGACGGACGCCGACGCACGTTTGTCGTCGCCGAGACCGATGGTGGTCTGTGGCTGGCAGGCGGCGGAACCTGGCACGTGCGCGAGGTTGCCGAAGTCAGCGTTCGCGGTGAGGACAAGCACGCCGGTGACGCCGAAATCGCCAGCCCCATGCCCGGTGCCGTCATCGCAGTCAACGTCGAGAACGGCGCGGCAGTGAGCGCGGGACAACCACTCGTCGTGGTCGAGGCCATGAAGATGGAGCACTCCTTGACGTCCCCGATCGACGGGATCGTGGAAGTGCTTGTCCGTCAGGGTGATCAGGTGATGGTGGATCAGGTTCTGGCCCGCGTGGTACCTGTCACGGACGAAGAGACTGCAGAAGTAAAGACCGAGAACACGACGCAGAAGGAAGACGCCTGATGTCCGATTACCTTGCCACCGGAGCGCTTCCGGACGAATACCAGCAGCTCGCCAAGACGGTTGCGGACTTCGCGAAGACCGTAGTGGCACCGGTTGCTGCCGAGCACGACGCCAACCACACCTTCCCGTACGAGGTAGTGGCCGGGATGGCTGACATGGGACTGTTCGGCCTGCCGTTTCCCGAGGAGTACGGTGGAATGGGCGGCGACTACTTCGCACTCTGCCTGGCGCTCGAAGAGCTGGGCAAGGTCGACCAGAGCGTCGCGATCACTCTCGAAGCTGGTGTGTCCCTTGGTGCCATGCCGATCTACCGTTTCGGTAACGAGGCACAGAAGCAGGAGTGGCTTCCGCAGCTCACCAGCGGCAAGTCGTTGGCTGCCTTCGGCCTGACCGAGCCCGGTGCGGGTAGCGACGCCGGCGGCACCAAGACCACCGCGAAGTTCGACAGCGGTGAGTGGATCATCAACGGCAACAAGCAGTTCATCACCAACTCGGGCACCGACATCACCAAGCTCGTGACGGTCACCGCGGTCACGGGTGTCAAGGACGGCGGAAAGAAGGAGATCTCGACGATCCTCGTGCCGACCACGACGCCCGGCTTCACGGCCGAACCGGCGTACAACAAAGTCGGTTGGAACGCATCCGACACCCATCCGCTCACGTTCGCCGATGTTCGTGTCCCCGAAGAGAATCTGCTCGGTGAGCGCGGCCGCGGCTACGCGAACTTCCTGCGCATCCTCGACGAAGGCCGCATCGCCATTTCCGCGTTGAGCGTCGGTGCCGCCCAGGGCTGCGTCGACGAGTCGATCAAGTACGCCAAGGAACGCGAGGCGTTCGGTCGCCCCATCGGACACAACCAGGCCATCGCGTTCAAGATCGCGCGTATGGAGGCTCGTGCCCACGTCGCACGTACCGCGTACTACGACGCGGCCGCACTCATGTTGTCGGGCAAGCCGTTCAAGAAGCAGGCGTCCATCGCCAAGCTCATCTCCTCCGAAGCTGCCATGGACAACGCCCGCGACGCCACCCAGATCCACGGCGGATACGGCTTCATGAACGAGTACGCCGTCGCGCGCCACTACCGTGACAGCAAGATCCTCGAAATCGGTGAGGGAACCACCGAGGTGCAGTTGATGCTCATCGCCCGTGAGGCAGGGTTGTGACGAACCCCAAGAAGATCACTCAGCGCGGGCTCTGGTTCGAGGAGTTCGAGGTCGGCGCGATCTACGAGCATCGCCCAGGCCGGACGGTGACCGAGGCTGACAACGTCCTGTTCACGACTTTGACGATGAACACGCAGGCGTTGCATCTCGATGCCGCGTACAGCGAGGACACTCAATTCGGTGTGCGGTTGGTCAATTCGATGTTCACCCTGTCGACCATCGTCGGCCTCTCGGTCGCGCAGTTGACGCAGGGCACCATCGTCGCCAACCTCGGTTTCTCCGAGATCAGCTTCCCGAAGCCGCTCTTTCACGGGGACACCCTGTACGCCGAGACGCTCATCGCGGACAAGCGTGAGTCGAAGAGCCGTCCGGGCGAAGGCATCGTGACGCTCGTGCACACCGGGCGCAATCAGCACGGCGATGTCGTCGCACTTGCCACGCGCAAGACGTTGGTGCAGCTCCGCCCGGCCGAGGTGTCCTCATGACGTGGACGCCACCGGGGCCGGCCTGGTTGTTCTGCCCGGCGGATCGTCCCGAGCGCTACGCGAAGGCGGCCGCCGTTGCCGACGTCGTGATCCTCGATCTCGAAGACGGGGTGGCTCCGGCCGACAAAGAAGCCGCACGTGCAGCCCTGATCGACACTCCTCTCGATCCGGACCGGACGATTGTGCGCGTCAATCCGGTCGGTACGCCTGATCACGAACTCGATCTGATCGCGCTGGACGGCACACACTATTCGCGTCTCATGCTGTCCAAGTGCGAATCGGCTGAGGACGTCCTCTCGCTCGCACCGGCGGACGTGGTTGCACTCGTCGAGTCCCCGCGAGGAGCCCTCTCCGTGGCCGACATCGCGCTTGCTGCGAACGCCATCGGTGTCATGTGGGGAGCCGAGGATCTTGTGGCCGGTCTCGGCGGTAATTCGAGCAGGCACCCGAACGGTTCGTACCGCGACGTTGCCAAGCATGTCCGATCGACGTCGCTCCTGGCTGCGAAGAGCTACGGCCGGTTGGCTGTCGATTCCGTTTATCTCGACATCAAGGACCTCGTCGGCCTGGGCGTCGAGTCCGCTGATGCTGTCGCAGTCGGCTTCGACGTGAAGGTTGCGATCCACCCGAGTCAGGTCGAGGTCATCCGTGGTGCCTTCGCACCTTCGGAAAAAGAGATCGACTGGGCCACACGAGTGCTTGCCGCGGTGTCTACTGAACGTGGTGTGTTCGCGTTCGAGGGCAAGATGGTCGACGCTCCCGTTCTTCGTCACGCCGAGAAGCTTCTTCACCGAGCCGGAATCTTTCAGCAGAAGGAGAACTAACGGATGAGCAAAGTCGTGAATACGGCAGCTGAGGCAGTTGCCGACATCGCGAGCGGATCCAGGCTCGCAGTGGGCGGCTTCGGGCTGTGCGGTATTCCCGACGCACTGATCGCGGCGATCGCCGACGGCGACGCCACCGATCTCGAGGTGTTCTCCAACAACTGCGGTGTCGACGACTACGGTCTCGGCATTCTGCTCGGCGCGCACCGGATCGCCAGGGTGACGGCGTCGTACGTGGGGGAGAACAAGGAGTTCGCCCGCCAGTATCTCGCCGGTGAGCTCGAAGTGGAGTTGACGCCGCAGGGGACGCTGGCCGAGCGGCTGCGAGCTGGCGGTACCGGCATCCCGGCGTTCTACACTCCGGCCGGCGTCGGCACACCGATCGCCGAGGGCGGCTTGCCGTGGCGATACAACCCGGACGGTTCGATCGCCGTGGCGTCGCCACCGAAGGCGACGGCAGTGTTCGGTGGCCGCACGTATGTATTGGAAGAGGCGATCACCGCTGACTTCGCGCTCGTGCACGCGGACTACGGCGACACCGAAGGAAATCTCGTCTTCAACAAGACGGCGATGAACTTCAACCCGCTTGCTGCCATGGCCGGCCGGATCACCATCGCGCAGGTGGAGAACCTCGTCGAGCCGGGCGACATCGACCCCGCACACGTGCACCTACCTGGTGTGTTCGTCGCGCGGGTCGTGCACACAGGCCCACAGGAGAAGCGGATCGAGAAGCGGACCGTCTCAGGGGGTACCAAGTGAGCAGCGCAGAGGAAACTCGTATCGGTTGGACCCGCCACGAGATGGCCGCTCGCGCTGCTGCCGAGATGCGGCCGGGTGAGTACGTCAACCTCGGTATCGGCCTGCCGACGCTGATCCCCAGTTACTTGCCCGAGGGTGTCAAGGTGGTCCTGCACAGCGAGAACGGCATCCTCGGTACCGGACCGTATCCGACTGATGATCAGGTCGATGCCGACCTCATCAATGCAGGTAAAGAAACCGTCACTGTCAATCCTGGTGCCGCGTTCTTCGACTCGGCCCTCTCGTTCGGGATGATCCGCGGCGGCCACATCGACACCGCGGTGCTCGGCGGGATGCAGGTGTCGAAGACGGGTGACCTCGCCAACTGGATGGTCCCCGGCAAGATGGTCAAGGGCATGGGCGGGGCGATGGACCTGGTCCACGGTGCCCGCCGCGTCATCGTCGTGATGGAGCACACCGATCGCGACGGAAACCCCAAGATCGTCGAGGCATGCACCCTGCCGCTTACCGGGCAGGGCGTCGTCAACCGGATCATCACCGACCTCGCGGTGCTGGACGTCACCGCGGACGGGCTGGAGCTTGTGGAGCTGGCTCCAGGTGTCACCAGTGAACACCTGAAGAGTGTGACTGGTGTGGGTTTTTCCTGAAGCTTCGTACCTTCAATCGAAAGAACGCGCCGACCGCTGGTCGGCGCGTTCTTTCGTCGGTCTGTCGGCGTGTACCGATAGTCTCGATCAGCGACTGTCGAATCTGGTTCGAGCTCGGGCACCAAGTAGCTGAGGGGCCTGTAAATTGTCCGAGGTGACTGATGTGGATGGGGGTGCAGATCGTCGGCAGCAAATTGATTGTTCCAGGGGTGGAGATGTCGCGCACAGTGTCTGAACCGTGCGTTTCGGCAATGCGATCGGGGGGTAGATGAGCTGGGCGATTTGTAACGAATTGCAGCAAAACCGTCGATACACCGGGGTATGGATTTCTCTTGTCACCTATGTATCGGAGACAATGGGTGGTTCTGGCTCGTCGAGGTTGGATGAGGTCGGTAGCTGCTGCGAATCGGACGTTCGGCTCGCACGGGTGCGCAATGGTGTGGAAGAGAGGCTGTGGGCGTGAATTCGCTGGGTAACGGAGAACTGGGGAGCGGCAAGCCGGAGGTCGGCAGCTCGCCGGAAGACGTTCAGCGATCAGACGCATTCCCACTTTCGGCGGCCCAGCTCGGTATGTGGTTCGCGCAGCACCTTGATCCCGCAGTACCGGTCAACATCGCCCAGTACGTCGAACTCCGTGGTGCTCTGGAGCTTGACGCCCTTCGCCAGGCCTGTGCAGACGCCGGTCGCGAAATCGGGTCGGCCTTCGTGCGGATCTTCGAGATCGATGCCCAGCCGTACCAGATCATCGACCCCACACTCGATGATTCAGTCGGTTACGTCGATCTTCGTAGTGAAGACGACTCGCACGACGCCGCCATGCGGTGGATGCGAGCAGATCGCAGTCGGCCGATCGACATGCTTACGGACCGACTGATCTCTGCCACGATCCTGCGCCTCGGCGAGAACCGCTACTACTGGTACACGCGGGTCCACCACACAATTCTCGACGGTTTCGGTGCGTCGACGTTCGTCACTCGTGTGGCGGAGCTGTACTCGGCGCGCGTGGAGGGCCGGGATCCGGAGCCGAGTGAGGCCTCCGATCTCCGGAACGTCTACGAGGTAGACAACAAGTACCGCCAGTCGAGTCGTTTCGAAACCGATCGCAAGTACTGGGCAGACAAGATCGAGAATCTCGACGAGATCTCGAGCCTCGCGGGTCGAAGTGCCGCGCCGGCTCCAGTCAGTCGGATCGACAGCGCAGCGCTGTCCAACCACGTCGAGGCGCTGCTCGGGCGGTTCCTCGAGCGCATAGAGAAGACCACTGTTGCCGGCACTGTCGTCGCGGCGTTTGCGGCGTACCTCGCTCAGATGACCGGACGAGAGGACGTGTCGCTGAGTCTGCCCGTTTCCGGTCGAACGACAGCCGTGCTGCGTCGATCCGGAGGCATGGTCTCCAACGTCGTGCCGCTGCGCCTGACCGTCACTGCGGACACCACCGTCCAGGAGCTTCTGGACGACGTCAGGAACGAAATGTCCGGCGCGCTGCGCCACCAGCGATACCGACACGAGGACATGGTTCGCGGCGGTGACGGGCCGGGCCGGGGCGGATTCTTCGGCCCGTGGATCAACATCATGATGTTTTCCACCGAGTTGGCGTTCGGGCCCCTCGTCGGCGAGCTTCACATCCTGTCCACGGGTTTGATCGAAGACCTCGGTGTCAACCTGTACCAGAGCGTCGGCGATACCCGCACACACATCGACTTCGAGTCGAATCCCAATCTGTATGCGCCCGCGGACGCCCAGCGAAATCACTCGCGGTTCGTGGAGTTTCTCGAGAAGTTCGTCTCGGCCGAAACGAGCCGCAAGGTCTGGGATCTTCCTGTCGCCACCGACGAGGAGCGAAACAAGGTTGCCTTGTGGAACCGCACCGGCTTCCACGTTGCCTCGCAGACCATCACCGAAGCATTCGAGCGTCAGGTCGAGAGAACTCCCGATGCCACCGCTGTCGTTTTCGAAGGCGCCAGCCTCACATACGCCGAATTTGACTCTCGCGCAAATGGTTTGGCTCGTCAACTCATCGCCATGGGTGTTGGGCCCGAATCGCTTGTAGGACTGTCGATCCGCAGGTCTTTGGACTTGATGGTCGGTCTGTACGCGATTGCCAAGGCCGGCGGAGCCTGGGTGCCGGTGGATCCCGACCACCCAGCGGAACGCACGGCCTACATTCTCGAGTCGGCGCAGCCCACGTGTGTTGTGACCACTGCGCGGGACGACGTGGATCTGCCCTCGGGCACACGGGTCATCGAGATCGACACACTGGACTATGGGCAGCTCGACAGCAGGCCGATCGCCAACGCAGATCGCCTGTCTCCCTTGCATTTCTCGAACACCGCGTACGTGATCTACACCTCCGGCTCGACCGGGCGACCCAAGGGTGTCGCGGTCACTCACGCAGCGATCAACAATCAGCTTCAGTGGATGAACGCCGAGTACGGGCTTTCGGCGTCGGACATCTACCTGCAGAAGACCGCTACGACATTCGACGTGTCGCTGTGGGGATTCTTCATGCCGTTGCAGGTCGGCGCCACGCTCGTCGTCGCGACTCCGGACGGTCATCGAGACCCGATCTACGTGGCGAACAAGATCGCGGAGCTCGGCGTCACGATCACCGACTTCGTGCCATCCATGCTCACGCTGTTCACTGCGAATGCACCTGCCGGATCTTGTGATTCGTTGCGCCACGTGTTCGTCATCGGCGAGGCGCTCCCGCCCGAGACGTCTTCCGCCTTCCGCGAACTCTGTGGAGCCGGACTGCACAACCTGTACGGTCCGACCGAAGCCGCGGTATCGGTCACGTACTACGAGGCCGTGGCCACGGATACTACTTCCGTGCCGATCGGTATGCCGCAGTGGAACACTCAGGCGCACGTACTGGACGGACAACTTCGCCCGACCCCCATCGGGCAGCCGGGTGAGCTCTATCTCGCCGGCGTTCAACTCGCGCGCGGATACGTTGGTCGACCGGACCTGAGCTCGGATCGGTTCGTAGCCAATCCGTACGGCACGGCCGGTGAGCGTATGTACCGGACCGGCGACCTCGTCCGTCGCAGTGAGGACGGAAACCTCGACTACATCGGGCGTACCGACTTCCAAGTGAAGTTCCGTGGGCAGCGCATCGAGCTCGGCGAAATCGAGACCGTCCTTCTGGCACACCCCGACGTTTCCCAGGCTGTTGTCTTGGTGACCGTCACCCCGACCGGTGATCAATTGGTCGGCTACGTCGTGCCGGGCCCGGGCCGAAACATCGATGCTGCGGTGCTCAGTGAGTTCGCCGGTCGAAGCCTCCCTTCGTACATGGTTCCGGCCGCGTTGATGGTGCTCGATGCGTTGCCGCTCAACACGAGTGGCAAATTGGATCGTGCCGGGTTGCCCGAGCCGGTGTTCGCGAGTGCGAAGCAGTACCGCGAGCCCCGCACCGAAATCGAGCGGGTTGTCGCTGACGTCTTTGCCGACGTTCTCGGTGTCGAGCGCGTCGGTATCGACGACGACTTCTTCGAACTCGGTGGAAACTCGCTGGTTGCAACACAGTTGGTGACCCGCGTGGGTTCCGCCTTGGGAGTGCAACTCGGCGTTCGAGAGCTTTTCGAGTCCACCACGGTCGCTACCTTGGCGGCCCGCGCCGAGTCTGTGGCGGGTAACGCCAGGCAGCTCACCCCGCTGATCGCCAAGCCTCGTCCCCAGGTTGTCCCGCTCTCGCTTGCACAGCAGCGCATGTGGTTCATCAACCGTCTCGATCCGTCGACGCCCGCGTACAACCTTCCGTTCACGGTCCGGCTCACCGGTTCGGTGGACCCGTCCGCCCTGCATGCCGCGGTGATGGATCTTCTCGAGCGACACGAGTCCTTGCGGACGATCTACCCTGATGTCGACGGAACCGCGCAACAGCTTGTACTGCCGGTCGATCGGGCTGCAGTGGAGTTGAATCCGGTCAAGATTCGGAATTCGCATCTCGACGCGGCCCTGTTCGACGTGGCGTCTCGCGGCTTCGACGTGACGCTCGAAATCCCGGTACGGGTTGCCCTCTTCGAGGTGTCTCCGACGGACTACGTCCTGGTGATGGTTCTCCATCACATCGCTGCAGACGGACTGTCGTTCCGTCCGCTCGCACGTGACCTTCTCGTCGCATACTCTGCGCGAAGTGAGAAGTCTGCGCCGGCGTGGACGCCGCTGCCGATTCAGTACGCCGACTACGCCCTGTGGCAGCGCGAAGCACTGGGATCCGACGAAGACCCGCGCTCGGAGTCGTCTCGCCAGATCAACTTCTGGCGCCGGGCACTTGCCGATTTGCCGGATCAGTTGGATCTGCCGACCGACCGACCTCGTCCTGCCATCGCGTCCAATCACGGTGCCAAGCACCATTTTCAGATCAGCGAACGCACGACGCGCAAGTTGAACGAGTTGGCGCGCTCGAGGAGCGTCTCGCTGTTCATGGTGTTGCAGGCGGCATATGCAACGCTGTTGAGCCGGCTCAGTGGTACCTCCGACATCGCGATCGGTGCCCCGATCGGCGGGCGAGGCGATCAAGCGCTCAACGACGTGATCGGCATGTTCGTGAACACCCTGGTGCTTCGCACCGAGGTCGATCCGAACGAACGATTCGAAGAGTTGCTCGCTCGGGTAAGGGAATCGGGCTTGTCTGCCTACGGGCATGCCGATGTGCCGTTCGAGCGGTTGGTCGAAGTCCTGAGTCCGGCGCGTTCGCAGGCTCGTCACCCGCTGTTCCAGGTTGCGCTCACTGCGGAGATCAGTGGACGACGCGAACTGGAATTCTCAGGTGTCAAAGCAGTTGCAGCTGAATTGGAAGTACCGGTCGCCAAATTCGATCTCGAACTCATGGTGTCCGAGAATCCCGAAGGGACCGAAGACGCGGATGTCTTGAGTGCCACCTTCACCTACGCCACGGACTTGTTCGATCCGGCCACGGTGAACWCTTTCGCTACTCGGTTCGTGCGCATTCTCGATGCCGTGGCTACCCGACCTGAAACGATCGTCGGCGATATCGACCTGCTCTCACGCTCCGAGCGCACCGATCTGACGGTCGTAGCCGCGGATTACACGATGCCCCGGCAGAGTCTCGTCGACATCTTCCTGTCCGGCACGGCTGAGGCGGATTCGGTTGCTGTGCGCTTCGAGGGTCGATCGATCACCTACCGTGAGCTCGATGAGCAGTCGTCGAAGCTCGCACGGGTTCTGATCGGACGTGGCGCCGGCCCCGAGACCATTGTTGCTCTCGCCTTTCCTCGCTCGTACGAGATGGTCTGTGCAGTATGGGCGGTGGCGAAGTCAGGGGCGGCATACGTCCCAGTCGACCCGAGCTATCCGGAAGATCGTGTCCGGCACATGCTGGCCGATTCTTCGGCCGCGATCGGACTCACGTCGGGACAGTTCGTAGATAAGCTTCCTGCGGTCACAGAATGGTTGGTCCTTGACGGCCAGGCGCTGAACGGAGAACTGTCGACGCAATCTTCAGCGCCGGTCACGGACGAGGACCGAATCGCTCCGATTCACAGTTCTCACGTTGCATATGTCATTTACACATCCGGTTCCACGGGAAAACCGAAGGGTGTCAGCGTCACTCACGGTGGTCTCCGTGGGGTCAGAGACGCAGCACAGCGTCGCTACGAGGTAGAACAGTCCTCACGCTTCCTCCATATCTGTTCGCCGAGCTTCGACCCGTCGGTACTCGAATGGATGGTCGCCTTCTCTGCGGGTGCAACTTTGGTGATCGTTCCGTCGACAATTATCGGTGGACACGAGTTGTCGGATCTTCTTCATTCCGAGAAGGTCACACACGCGATCATCACTCCCGCAGTACTCGGGACCATGGAGCCGGCAGAGCTGCCTGAATTGCGAGTCGTCTCCGTCGGCGGTGACGTGACCACTCCCGAGTTGCTGGCGAAATGGGCCCCAGGGCGCGCCTACTTCAATGGGTACGGTCCGACCGAGACCACTATCATCTCGTCGTTCGGCGATCTCGCGATCGGCCGATCGATCGACATCGGGCGTCCCGTCGAGGGCATGTCGGCACTGGTACTCGACGAGCGTCTGCATCCTGTTCCAGTCGGTACCAGGGGAGAGCTCTACTTTGCAGGCGCTGCATTGGCTCGCGGCTACCACGAGCGGCGAGGTCTTTCTGCGGAACGGTTTGTTGCAAACCCGTATTCGCCGGACGGCGAGCGAATGTACCGGACCGGCGATGTCGTGCGCTGGACCGGCGGAGACGCGCGCGGTGACGCGGGGGTTCTCGAATACGTCGGCCGCAGTGACTTCCAGGTCAAGGTTCGCGGATTCCGTATCGAACTCGGTGAGATCGACGCAGTTCTGTCCTCGCACGAGTCTGTGCGCTTCGCGGTGACGGTCGGAAGCGAAGGCGCGGCGGGTGTCACAACCCTCGTTTCCTACGTCGAACTGGCTGACGGGTCGAGTTTCGATCGGGACGTGCTCGCCTCGTTCGTGGCAGAATCTCTGCCGAGCTACATGGTTCCGTCCGTCATCATGGAACTCGCTGAGGTTCCGTTGACCCCGGTGGGCAAATTGGATCGCCGGGCTTTGCCGGAGCCTGTTTTCGAGGTCCGCGAGTTTCGTGCACCCACTACGCCGGTGGAAGAGATTGTCGCGCAGGTGATTGCGGATGTTCTCGGAGTGGAACGAGTCGGCCTCGACGACGACTTCTTTGAACTCGGTGGCAACTCCCTGGTGGCTACTCAGGTCACCTCCCGATTGGGGCGGGCGCTCGACACGACGGTGCCGGTGCGAACGCTATTCGACGTTTCCACCGTCGAGGCGCTCGCCGCACACATCGAGTCGCACGTAGGTAGCGGCGGGCAGAAGGCGCTCGTCGCACAGGTGCGTCCCGCGGAAATTCCGTTGTCGCTGGCGCAGCAGCGCATGTGGTTCCTGAACCGCTTCGACACCGACTCAGCTGCTTACAACATCACTTTTGCTCTGCACCTGACTGGTCAACTCGATACTGCCGCGATGGAAACTGCGCTCGAGGACGTACTGGCCCGGCATGAAGTGCTCCGAACGGTATATCCGGACGGGGCTTCCGGACCGAAGCAGTCGATTCTGTCGCTCTCGGAGGCGTTTGGCGGACTGACCGTGGAGTCGGTTTCGGATCCGGACGAGCTCGAAAGTCGAGTCGCTGCAATCGGATCCTCAGCGATCGACATCACCGTCGACGTGCCGATCCGTGTCCGCCTGTTGACGGTCAGCGACACCGAGCACACCCTCGCGATCGTGGTTCATCACATCGCCGCTGACGGTTGGTCGATGGCGCCCCTGGCACGCGATGTCATGATTGCCTACTCGGCACGCAAGGACGCGATCGCGCCGGCGTGGCAGCCGTTGACTGTGCAGTACGCCGACTATTCGTTGTGGCAGCGTGAGGTTCTGGGGTCGGAAGACGACTCGGAATCACTGATCTCGCAGCAGATCTCGTACTGGACCGAGACTCTGGCAGACCTACCGGATGTGATCGAGCTTCCGTCGGACCGGTCTCGGCCTGATGTGGCGTCGATGCGCGGCGAGCGATTCGCGTTCGAGATCTCCGGGGATGTGCACCGTCGATTGGACGCGCTGGCACGGGAGAACAACGCKACGCTCTTCAYGGCGTTGCACTCGGCGCTTGCCGTTCTGATGGCCCGACTGAGCGGAACCTCGGACATCGCCGTGGGCACTCCCGTTGCCGGTCGTGGCGACGAGGCGCTCGACGATCTCGTCGGCATGTTCGTCAACACGCTTGTTCTGCGGACCGAGGTCGATCCGGCCCAGGCATTCACGGATCTGCTGGCTGCGGCGAGTGATTCTGCGCTCGGAGCGTTCGCTCACTCGGACGTGCCCTTCGAGCGGTTGGTGGACGTCTTGGCTCCCGCCCGGTCGCAGGCCAGACATCCGCTGTTCCAGGTCGTGCTGTCCTTGCAGAATCTCGCGCAAACGGCATTGGAACTGCCGGGACTGGCGATCAAGGCCGCCGAAATCGACACGACCACTGCCAAGTTCGACCTCGAACTCGCAGTAACCGAGTCGATCGGCGAAGACGGGATCCAGCAAGGGCTCTCGGCCGAATTCACCTTTGCTGCAGATCTGTTCGACGTTTCGACGGTCGAGGGGTTTGCTCGGCGTCTGGTTCGTATCCTCGAGACTGTCGTGTCGGTTCCTTCGATTGTCGTCGGTGACATCGATATTCTCGATGCGGCCGAGCGGGGTGTGCTGGCCGATGTTCATGGAGGTCAGTCGGTCTCGGGAACCCTGGTCGAGATTCTCACAGCGGCGGCCGCTTTGGATCCGTCGGCGGATGCGATTCGCTTCGACGGTGAGTCGATCAGCTACCGCGAACTCGACGAGCGGTCGTCGCGACTCGCTCGTGTTCTGATTGCGAAGGGCGTCGGGCCGGAGGATCGGGTCGCGATCGCGATTCCGCGTTCGGCCGATTCGGTTCTCGCTCTATGGGCAGTGGCGAAAACGGGTGCTGCGTTCGTACCAGTCGACCCGACGTATCCGGTTGACCGTATCGCCCACATGATCTCCGATTCCGGTGCGGTGCTGGGTCTTGCGCTCAGTGACGTCGAGGCAGGATTGCCGTCGGCGTTGACGTGGGTTGTTCTCGACGACGAGAAGACAGTGGCGGCGTGCGCGGCAGAATCCTGCGCGCCGGTGAGTGATTCGGATCGACGTAGTGCGATCGACGAGCGGCAGCCTGCGTACGTCATCTACACGTCCGGCACCACAGGTCTGCCCAAGGGCGTTGTGGTCACCAACGCCGGTGTGGCGAATTTCTGTGCCGAGCAGGTCGAGCGCTATGCGCTGACCGCGGATGCTCGGACGCTGCATTTCGCCTCGCCGAGTTTCGATGCGTCGGTCCTCGAGTTGCTGATGGCATTCGGATCCGCGTCGACGATGGTGATTGCGCCGACGACGGTGTACGGCGGCGCGGAACTGGCCGAGATCTTGCGCTCGGAGGGCGTGACGCATGCGTTCGTGACGCCCGCTGCGCTGGCATCAGTGGATCCGAGCGGGCTTGACGCGTTGCGGGTGGTTGTCGTCGGTGGCGAAGCCAGTTCGCGGTCTCTCGTTGCCAAGTGGGCGGTGCCGCTTCCGGATGGCGGTGTGCGTGGATTCTTCAATGCGTACGGTCCGACGGAGTCGACAGTCGCCTCGAACATCAGCGATACGCTGACCGCGTTTGATCGTATGAACATCGGCGGCCCGATTCGAGGTATGGCCGCGCGGATCTTGGACGGCCGCTTGCAGCCTGTGCCGGTTGGTGTCGCAGGTGAGTTGTACGTGTCGGGTGTTCAGGTCGCTCGTGGATACCTGGGACAGCCGGCATTGACGGCGGGTCGTTTTGTCGCAGACCCGTTCGGGGCGCCGGGAGAGCGGTTGTACCGCACGGGTGACGTGGTCCGGTGGATCGACGGTGGCGCGGTGGAGTACGTGGGCCGCAGCGACTTCCAGGTCAAGATCCGTGGGTTCCGTATCGAACTCGGCGAAATCGAGGCCGCACTGACCCGATGCGCGGGCGTTGCGCAAGCTGTTGCTCTTGTACGCTCCGACGATCACTTCGGCGATCGCCTCGTTGCATACGTGGTGCCACAGGCCGGCGCCGAGGTGGATCCCGCACAGGTCATCGAGTCGGTGTCGACGTTCCTGACCGGCTACATGGTTCCCGACTCGGTCCTGGTGCTCGATTCGATTCCGTTGACCACCGCGGGCAAGACGGACATCAAAGCTCTGCCATCGCCCGTGTTCGAGTCGAAGGTGTATCAGGCGCCGATCACGACCGTCGAAGAGACTGTCGCGCAGGTGTTCTCCGAAGTTCTCGGAGTCGCACAGGTTGGCCGCGACGACGACTTCTTCGAGCTCGGAGGCAACTCGCTGATCGCGACCCGTGTCGCGGCACGGCTGGGGGAGGCGCTTGACACAAGCGTTCCGGTTCGTGCGCTCTTCGAAGCGTCGACCGTGCAGTCACTCGCCCTCCGGCTCGAGCTGCACGCCGGTTCGGGTGCCACGGCCCCACTGGTCCCGCAGTCCCGGCCCGCTCGGATCCCACTTTCGTTGGCGCAGCAGCGCATGTGGTTCCTGAACAGGTTCGAACCCGAGTCGGCAGTGAACAACGTTCCGGCGGCGATCAGGATTTCGGGCGCCCTCGATGTGGCAGCTCTCAACGCTGCCGTGATCGATGTCGTGGGCAGACACGAATCACTGCGGACGCTGTATCCGGACGTCGACGGCGTCGGGTATCAGGAAATCCGTGACGTTCGAGACGTTGTTGTCGATCTCAGCCCCGTGTCGATCACGGAAGATCGCCTGGCTGCAGGCGTCGCAGAGCTGGCGACGGTCGGCTTCGACGTGACGTCTGAAGTCCCGTTGCGCGCCAAGCTCTTCAAAGTCGGCGATAGCGAATACGTCCTGGTGTTCGTGGTGCATCACATCTCGACCGACGGTTTCTCGATGGGCCCGTTGACCCGCGACGTGATGGTTGCCTACGAAGCACGTACACGAGCGTCCGTGCCGGCTTGGACGCCGTTGCCGGTGCAGTACGCCGATTACTCGTTGTGGCAGCGTGAGGTTCTCGGGTCCGAGGAGGATCCGCAGTCCGTGATCGCGAAGCAGATTGCGTTCTGGTCGGATGCGTTGGCTGATCTTCCGGAGCAGTTGGATCTGCCTGGTGATCGTCCGCGTCCCGAGGTCGCTTCAGGGCGCGGAGCCGAGGTCGAGTTCGATATCGACGCCACTCTGCACGAAGCTGTCAATTCGATTGCGCACAGCAGTAACTCGACACCGTTCATGGTTGTTCACGCAGCGCTCGCCGTCGTACTTTCTCGTTTGTCTGCAACGACCGACATCGCGATCGGTACACCGATCGCGGGTCGCGGTGAGGCGCAGCTCGACGATCTGATCGGTATGTTCGTCAACACTTTGGTGTTGCGTACCGAGGTTGATCCGTCGATGTCGTTCGCGGATCTGTTGGCTTCGGCGCGTGAAGTGGATCTACAGGCGTTCGCGCATGCGGATGTTCCGTTCGAGCGTGTGGTGGAGGTTCTCGATCCGGTTCGTTCGCAGGCTCGTCATCCGCTGTTCCAGGTGGCGTTGACGTTCCAAAACCACGAACAGGCAACGCTCGAACTGGGCGACCTCGAAGTGTCGATCGAAAGTGCCGATCTTGCGTTGGCGAAATTCGACCTCCAGTTGACTCTGACTGAACGAACCGACGAGGCCGGCGCACCTGCCGGAATGTCCGCCTCGTTGACGTATGCGACGGATCTGTTCGACGAGTCGACCGTTGTGGAATTCGGTGATCGGCTGGTACGGACCTTCCGCGCGGTGACTGCTGATCCCACCGTAGCGGTGGGTGACGTTGACATCTTGGTCGATGGTGAACGAAACCTGCTCTCCCGCTTCAGTGCTGGCCAGATCGATCGTGGTGTGGATTCGACGTTGTCGGCGTGGTTCGATGATGCTGCTGCGCGGTTTGGTGATCGGACCGCGGTGCGGTTCGGTGGCGAGTCGTTGTCTTATGGTGAGTTGTCGGTTCGGTCGAATCGGTTGGCGCGCAGGTTGATTGCTCAGGGTTGTGGTCCGGAGTCGTTGGTGGCGGTGGCGTTGCCGCGGTCGGCGGATCTTGTGGTGGCGTTGTTGGCGGTGGTGAAGTCCGGTGCGGGGTATTTGCCGGTGGATCCGTCGTATCCGGCTGATCGTGTCGAGTTCATGTTGGCTGATGCTGCTCCGGTGGCTGCGATTTCGTGGTCCGGGCGTGAGTTGGTGTTGCCCGCTGGTTTGCCGGTGGTTGATATCGACGCGGTGGATGTGTCGGAGTTCGAGGGTTCGGTGGTGACGGATGCGGATCGTGTTGCGCCGTTGCGGTCGTCGAATGTTGCGTATGTGATTTACACGTCGGGTTCGACGGGTCGCCCGAAGGGTGTGCAGGTTCCGCACTTCACGGTGGCGAAGTTGTTTGCGAATACCGAGAGTGTGTACGGGTTCGACGAGTCGGATGTGTGGACGATGTTCCACAGTTATGCGTTCGACTTCTCGGTGTGGGAGTTGTGGGGTCCGCTGTTGTACGGCGGCACGTTGGTGGTTGTGGATTATGTGACGTCGCGGTCGCCGGAGCAGTTCCTGGAGTTGCTTGCTGCTGAGCGGGTGACGGTGCTCAATCAGACGCCGTCGGCGTTCTATCAGTTGGCTGAGGCTGATCGGTTGGCGTCGGAATCCGGTCTGGCTGCCGAGTTGTCGTTGCGGTGGGTTGTTTTCGGTGGCGAGGCGCTCGAGCTTCGACGCTTGTCGGACTGGTATGGCCGCCGCGGTGACTCTGCGCCGACGTTGGTGAACATGTACGGCATCACGGAGACGACGGTGCATGTGAGCCATCGTGTGTTGGATGCTGCGTTGGCGGYGGATGCGTCGGCGAGTGTTGTGGGTCAGGCTATTTCGGGTTTGCAGGTGTTTGTGCTCGATACGCGTTTGGCTCCGGTGCCTGTTGGTGTTGCGGGTGAGATGTATGTCTCGGGTGTGCAGTTGGCTCGGGGTTATCTGGGTCAGGCGGGGTTGACGTCGACGCGGTTTGTGGCGAGTCCTTTTGCTGCTGGTGAGGTGTTGTACCGCACGGGTGACGTGGCGTCGTGGAACAGTGCTGGTGATTTGGAGTATCTGGGTCGCGCGGATGATCAGGTGAAGATCCGTGGGTTCCGGATCGAGATCGGTGAGATCGAGTCTGCGGTGTTGGCGGATGTGTCGGTGGCGCAGACGGCGGTGGTTGTTCGTGAGGATTCTCCGGGTGATCAGCGGTTGGTGGCGTATGTGGTTCCGGCTGCGGGTGTGAGCGTTTCGGTCGACGATGTCCGCACCGGTGTGGGTTCGTTGTTGCCGGAGTACATGGTGCCGTCGGCGTTTGTGGTGTTGGATTCGATTCCGTTGACGGTGAACGGGAAGTTGGATCGTCGGGCGTTGCCGGTTCCGTCGTTGCAGGTTGCGGTGTTCCGGGCTCCGACGTCGGTGGTGGAAGAGGTTGTGGCGCAGACGTTTGCGGATGTTCTGGGCGTTGAGCGTGTTGGTTTGGATGATGATTTCTTCGCGCTCGGTGGTAATTCGCTGATTGCGACGCAGGTGACGTCTCGGTTGGGTCAGGCGTTGGATGCTTCGGTGTCGGTGCGGGAGTTGTTCGAGGCGTCGACCGTTGAAGGGCTTGCTGCCCGACTCGGTTCTCGTGTTGGTGGCGGTTCGCGTGCGGCGTTGACTGCGCAGGTGCGTCCGGCGCAGGTGCCGTTGTCGTTGGCGCAGCAGCGCATGTGGTTCCTCAACCAGTTGGATACGAACTCGGCAGGGAACAATGTTCCGGTTGCGATCACGCTCACCGGAAAACTGGACGTGTCGGGGCTGGAACAGGCTGTCTCGGACGTTGTCGGTCGCCACGAGGTTCTCCGCACGGTCTACCCCGAGGTCGACGGAATCGGCTACCAGAAGATCGTTGCACCGGCTGATGTCGGCGTGAACCTCGCTGCAACCTTGGTCTCGGATTCAGAGATTGTTTCCGAGGTAACGAACTTCGTGGCGACGGGTTTCGACGTGACAACCGAGGTTCCGTTGCGCGCCAGGCTTTTCCAGACCAAGGCCGACGAGCACGTTCTCGTATTCGTGGTGCATCACATCTCGACCGACGGTTTCTCGATGGGCCCGCTGACCCGCGACATCATGACCGCCTACTACGCCAGAACCAACGGCCAGGCTCCGACCTGGACGCCGTTGCCGGTGCAGTATGCCGACTACGCACTTTGGCAGCGTGAGGTTCTCGGGTCCGAGGACGATCCGCAGTCAATCATCGCGCAGCAGATCACTTACTGGGCGCAAGCATTGGACGGCGTGCCCGAACAGTTGAATCTTCCGGGGGATCGGGCTCGGCCGGCGGTATTCTCCGGTCAGGGAGCAACATTCGAATTCTCGATCGGTCAGGAACTGCATGAGCGGCTGATCGGTGTCGGTCGTGAGCACAATGCGTCGATGTTCATGGTGGTCCATTCGGCGCTGGCATCACTTCTCGCACGTCTGTCGGGAACAACGGACATCACCATCGGCGCGCCGATGGCAGGACGAGGTGAATCCGAACTCGACGATCTGATCGGAATGTTCGTCAACACCTTGGTGCTACGTACCGAGGTTGATCCTTCGGCCCCGTTTACCACACTTCTGTCGTCGGCTCGAGAGACCGATCTTCAGGCGTTCGCGCACTCGGACCTTCCCTTCGAGCGGCTCGTGGAAGTGCTGGATCCCGTTCGGTCGAGGGCACACCACCCGCTGTTCCAGGTGGCATTGGCGTTCCAGAACCTGGGGCAGAATTCGTTGGCTCTGCCGGGTCTGACGGCCGCCGAGTTCGCAATCGACGAGACTGTGGCCAAGTTCGACCTGCAGCTCACGATCAGTGAGGTATCAGAAGGGCTGTCGGCGACGTTCACGTACGCGACGGATCTGTTCGACGAATCGACCGTCCGCGGATTCGCCGCACGATTGATGCGCATCCTGAACGGAATTGCGACGGACCCCGCAACTTCAGTGGGTGACATCGAAATCCTCGACTCGTCCGAGCGTGAGGTTCTGACGAGTCAAAGGGCTTCGTCAGGAGTAGCGCAGGCGCCGTTGGCCGAGATTCTTGCCGACGCTGCTGCGCGTTACCCGGACAACGTCGCATTGCGCTACCCCGGCACGGCGCAGGCCGCTGCCGGTAGGTCCATGACGTATCGCGAGGTCGACGAGTGGTCGTCGAAGCTGGCCCGCGTTTTGATCAACCGTGGTCTCGGGGCTGAAGATCTTGTGGCGGTGTCGATTCCGAGATCCGTCGAATCGGTACTCGCGGTCTGGGCAGTGTCGAAGACCGGGGCAGCGGTCGTTCCGATCGATCCGCACTATCCGGCAGACCGTATCGCGCACATGCTCAGCGACTCTGGTGCAAAGGTAGGCCTGACCCTCGACGTCGAACGTCCGAACCTCACCGACGACGTCGAGTGGTTGGTCGTGGACGGACCACGCGGCGAACAGATGACCGCCGGAGTGTCCGCAGCGCCAATCGATGCCGAGGAACGTGTCCGTCCACTGACGACCGCTCATCCGGCCTGGGTCATCTACACCTCCGGCACGACCGGTCTACCCAAGGGCGTTGTCGCCACCAACGCAGGTCTGGCGAGCTTCAGTGTCACGCAGGCCGCGCATTACCTCGTGAAGCCCACCTCGCGGACATTGCACTTCGCGTCACCGAGTTTCGACGCGTCGATGCTCGAGTTGTTCCTCGCGGTGGCCACCGGCGCGACGATGGTCATCGTCCCACCTGGCGTGTACGGCGGCGACGAGCTGGCTGAGGTGTTCCGTAGCGAACGAGTCACCCATGCGTTCATCACGCCGGCGGCTCTGGCGTCGATGGACCCGAGCGGCCTGGACGACCTGACGGTCGTAGGCGTGGGTGGCGAAGCGTATTCGCCGGAACTGATCAGCAAGTGGACGACAGGTGACGGCTCGACCGCATCGGCTTCGGCTCCCAGGACGTTCTTGAATGTCTACGGCCCGACCGAGACGACGATCGTGACGAACGTCAGCGTTCCGCTTCTGCCGGGTGACCGAATGGACATCGGCGCCACGATCGGTGACATGGCCGCTTTCGTTCTGGACACACGACTCAATCCAGTTCCACTCGGAGTCTCGGGCGAGCTGTATCTGTCCGGTCCTCAGGTGACCCGCGGCTATCATCGTCGCCCGGGCTTGAGCGCCGATCGATTCGTGGCAAACCCGCACGGTAATCCGGGCGAGCGAATGTACCGAACCGGTGACGTGGTGCGCTGGGTCGCTGGAACCGCACCCTCCACCTACGCCGTGGAATACGTGGGCCGCAACGATTTCCAGGTCAAGATTCGCGGTTTCCGTATCGAACTCGGTGAGATCGATGCGTCATTGACCGCACACCCCGAGGTCGAGTTCGCTGCGACGATGGGTACGACCCTGCCGTCGGGTGCTCCGGCACTGGTGTCGTACGTGTTCACCGGAAAGAACGCTTCGGTCACTTCGGCGGAATTGATCGAATTCGTCTCCAGAACCCTTCCGGCTCACATGGTTCCGGCTTCGATAATGGTCTCCTCGGACATGCCACTGAGCCCGGCCGGCAAGCTGGACCGAAAAGCGCTCCCAGCGCCGGTCTTCGAGACCAAGGAATTCCGCGCCCCGGTTACCGAGATGGAACAAGTCCTGAGCGAGATCTTCGCGGACGTTCTCGGTCTGGATCGAATCGGAACGGACGACTCATTCTTCGCGCAGGGCGGCGACTCGATCATGTCGATCCAGCTCGTCTCGCGGGCGAAGGCACGTGGGGTCGTATTCGCACCCAGTGACGTCTTCGAGAGCAAGACTGTCGCGGCATTGGCCGAAGTGGCGAAGTATGCCGCCGACGTCGAGGCCGCGGTGGTGCTCGAGGAGTTGCCGGGCGGTGGAGTCGGCTGGATGCCGTTGACGCCGATCGAACGATTCATGGTCGAGCGCGGTGGCAGCTACAACCGATTCACACAGACGATGACTCTCGAGCTTCCACTCGGAGCGCAGCGAACCGACATCGTGCGAACCCTCGCCGCCGTCATCGACCACCATGACATGTTCCGATCGCGGTTGATCTCCGACGGTCGCGGCTGGGGAATGTCGGTCTCCGAGCCGGGAACCGTGGACGTCGAGGATCTACTCAGCCGGGTGGATGTTGATGCGTCCTCGGACGAGTCGACAATTGTTCTCACGGCTTCCAAGGGCCTCGACGAGGCTCTCGGCCGGTTGAATCCGGCAGGCGGCGTGATGGTTCAGTTCGTGTGGGTCGACTTCGGTCCCACTCGCACCGGGCGCTTGATCATTGCTGCGCATCACTTGATCGTCGACGGGGTTTCCTGGCGAATCATTGTTCCGGATCTGGTGTCGGCTGCGGCTCAGATGGCCGGGGCGAGCGGAGCGACGGGGGATGTGGCTCTCGAACCTACGGGTACGTCGATGCGACGCTGGGCTCATGCTTTGTCCGAAGAGGCCCATCGGGATTCGCGTGTGGCCGAGCTGGATACGTGGCGGAAGGTGTTGCAGACACCGGACCCGGTGCTGGGTAAGAGGGCGTACGACTCTGCCGTCGACGTTGCGGCAACGGTTCAGCGGATAAGCGTGACGGTCCCCACTCAGGTGACGGAGACTCTGTTGACCACGCTGCCGGAGGTTTTCAACGGCGGCGCCAACGACGGCCTGCTCGCTGGACTGGCACTCGCGCTGATCGAGTGGCGTCGCCGAGCCGGAATCGACTCGACGTCTGCCTTGCTGCAACTCGAGGGCCACGGTCGCGAAGAAGCCGTGATTCCTGGCGCGGATCTGTCAAGGACCGTTGGCTGGTTCACCGCTGCCTTCCCGATCAGTCTCGATCTTTCCGAGGTAGATCTGGGTGACGCTTTCGCCGGAGGTGATTCGGCGGGACGCGCGATCAAAGCAGTGAAGGAACAGCTGCTGGCGATCCCGGACAAGGGCGTCGGGTACGGACTGCTGCGCTACCTGAACGAAGACACGCGCGCAGTGCTTTCTCGCTTCGCCGGGGGACAGGTCAGCTTCAACTACCTGGGACGAGTTGTCGCCGAGGATCTTCCGGCAGGCGTCGAGGGACTCGGGTGGCTGCCGGCCGGCGATTTCGCCAAGGTGTCGGCACCCGAAGACGTCGACATGCCCGCAAACAAGGTCGTCGACATCAATGCGATCGTCAACGACGGCGCAGACGGTGCTGTTCTGGAGGCCTCTTTCGCATACCCCGTCGGTGCCATCGACGGCGAGAGTGTCGAGACATTTGCACAGATTTGGGTCGAAGCACTGACTGCCCTGGCGGAGCATTCTCGCTCCGTCGGAGCCGGTGGACTCACACCGTCCGACGTGCCGCTTGTCTCCGTGAGCCAACGAGATATCGACGGGTTCGAGAATCGATTCGGTACGGTGACCGACATCTGGCCCCTGGCACCGCTGCAGTCCGGTTTGCTCTTCCACGCGATGTTGGCGGAATCCAGCGTCGACCTCTACTCGGTGCAGATGATTCTCACTCTGTCCGGGAAGGTGGATGCCGACCGATTGCGCACTGCAGCACAGGGWATCATCGACCGTTATGCGAACCTGCGAACGGCATTCACGGCCGACGACGACGGAACGCCGGTCCAGATAGTCCTCGAAGATGTTGCCGTCCCGTGGCGGAACATCGATCTCAGCGATATCGCGGCGGTCGACCGTGAGGCAGCCCTGGACGAAGTTTTGACAGCTGACCAGGCGACACACTTCGACATGGCATCACCGCCGTTGATTCGGTTCACCTTCGTCACCATGGCGGAGGGGGACTATCGCTTGGTGGTGGCGAATCACCACATTATTCTCGACGGTTGGTCGGTGCCACTGCTCTTGCAGAACCTGTTGGCGCTGTACGCGACGCGTGGTGACGACTCGGTTCTTCCGCGTGTGCGTAGCTATCGCAATTACCTGGCGTGGCTTGTCGATCAGGATCGTGATCGATCACTCACGGCCTGGGCGGATGCGCTTTCCGGCGTCGAAGAGCCGACGCTGCTTGCTCAGGTCACAGGCGGACAGGAATTCACCGCGCTGTCACAGAAGCTGAACGTGTCGATGTCGTCGGAGACAACCGCGGCGCTCACCGCTCTGGCCGCACGACTCGGGGTCACCGCCAACACGATCGTGCAGAGCGCGTGGGCGGTCCTGCTCGGTGCGTTGACCGGAACCGACGACGTTGTCTTCGGTGCAACAGTGTCCGGCCGGCCACCGGCGCTCACCGGCGTCGAATCGATGGTCGGGTTGTTCATCAACACCCTCCCCGTGCGGGTGCGCCTCGACGCCGCGGAGTCCGTCGAAGAATTGGTTGCCAGGGTCCAGATCGAGCAGGCGAGAATGCTTGATCATCACTATCTCGGTTTGACCGATGTCCAGAAAGCAGCGGACGTCGGAACACTGTTCGACACGTTGGTTGTATTCGAGTCGTACCCGGTCGACCGTGAGGGCCTCGCCGCACAGGCGGATGTTCTCGACGGAATGATGATCGACGACATCGCCTCGGACGATTCCACGAACTACCCGTTGACCCTGCTGATCGCACTCGACGAGCAGTTGCACTTGACGCTGCGGTACCTACCGGACTTCTTCGATGCCGACTACGCAACTGCGTTGCTGGACAGAGTTCTTCGACTGCTCTCCTCCGTAGCCACCGATCCTTCGGTGCGTGTTGGTGACGTTGATATTTTGGATTCTGTTGAGCGTTCGTTGGTGCTCGAGGGGTGGAATGACACGGCTCGGGTTGTGTCGGGTGTGTCGGTGTTGGATGGGTTCGATGCGCAGGTGGCGGCGTCTCCGGGTGCGGTAGCGCTCTCGTTCGAGGGGCAGTCTCTGTCGTATGCGGAGTTCGATGCTCGGGTGAATCGTTTTGCCAGGTATTTGGTTTCGGTGGGTGTGGGGCCGGAGTCGTTGGTGGGTGTTGCGGTTCGTCGGTCGGTTGATTTGTTGGTTGCGGTTTACGGTGTGCTCAGGGCTGGTGGTGGGTATGTTCCGGTGGATCCGGATCAGCCTG
The DNA here is from genome assembly GCF_056401335.1 of Rhodococcus sp. P4_F3_2. Taxonomy (NCBI): domain Bacteria; kingdom Bacillati; phylum Actinomycetota; class Actinomycetes; order Mycobacteriales; family Nocardiaceae; genus Rhodococcus; species Rhodococcus sp. P4_F3_2. Next base: position 11 of record NZ_JBFUJN010000049.1, on the reverse strand, counting down.
CGGAGCGTAAT
>NZ_JBFUJN010000048.1:0-81601 GCF_056401335.1 Rhodococcus sp. P4_F3_2 | reverse complement strand
GGATAGATCACACCGAGAACGACCGTGAGTGCAAGTAATACGAGCAAACCCGCCCACACCTGTTTGGCAAAACCGATAGTGAAACGCATGTCAGGTCACCCAATTCCAGGAATCAAACGCACGACGAGATCGATCAACCAGATACCGACGAACGGTGTGATCACACCGCCGAGACCGTAGACGAGCAGGTTACGTCCGAGCAACTGCGATGCTGTCGACGGTCGGTATCGAACACCCTTGAGCGCCAACGGAATCAACCCGATGATCACCAAGGCGTTGAAGATCACGGCCGAGACGATCGCCGATTCGGGGGTGGCGAGCCGCATGATGTTCAACGCGTCCAGCTGCGGGTAGATGCCGCTGAACAATGCCGGCAGGATTGCGAAGTACTTCGCCAGGTCGTTCGCCAACGAGAATGTGGTCAAGGCGCCGCGGGTGATCAGCAATTGCTTGCCGATTTCCACTACCTCGATCAACTTGGTGGGATCGGAATCGAGATCGACCATGTTCCCGGCCTCTTTGGCTGCCGAGGTTCCCGTGTTCATCGCGACCCCGACATCCGCCTGGGCAAGGGCGGGCGCATCATTGGTCCCGTCACCGGTCATCGCGACGAGACGTCCGCCTTCCTGTTCCTTCCGGATCAGGGCCAGTTTGTCTTCCGGGGTGGCCTCCGCCATGAAGTCGTCGACGCCCGCCTCATCGGCAATCGCCTTCGCGGTCAACGGATTGTCGCCGGTGATCATGATCGTGCGAATACCCATCGCCCGGAGTTCGGCGAACCTGTCAGCCATTCCCGGCTTGACGACGTCGGACAACGCGATCACGCCGAGGATCGAGGTGCTCTCACCGTGCTTGACGGCAACTACCAGTGGTGTTCCGCCGGCTTGGGCGATGTCGTTCACGGTATCGGTCACCGCGGTCTCTGCATGTCCACCGCCACTGACGACCCAGTGCATCACCGCGTCTGCTGCACCCTTTCGGATTTGGCGTCCGGAGTGGTCGAGTCCGCTCATCCGCGTTTGTGCCGTGAAGGGAACGAACTCGGCGCGTTCCTCGTCGAGCGTCGGTTCGGCCGCGAGAGAGAACTCTGCTGCGCACAACTCGACGATGCTCCGTCCCTCGGGAGTTCCGTCAGCCAGGCTCGACAAGCGCGCTGCCGCAGCAAGATCGTCGGCGGATACGCCGGGTGCCGGGTGGAGCGCGGTCGCCCGGCGGTTGCCGAAGGTGATGGTTCCGGTCTTGTCCATCAACAGGGTGTCGATGTCGCCCGCAGCTTCCACGGCACGCCCCGACATCGCGAGAACGTTGCGCTGGACGAGGCGGTCCATGCCCGCGATACCGATTGCCGAGAGCAGCGCTCCGATGGTCGTCGGGATCAGGCAGACGAGGAGTGCGATCAGCTTGATCGGATCCTGCTCGTGCCCCGCGTACAAGCCCATCGGGCCGATGGCTACGACGGCGAGGAGGAAGATGACCGTCAACGACGCGAGCAGGATGTTGAGCGCAATCTCGTTGGGTGTCTTCTGACGCGAGGCGCCTTCGACGAGCGCGATCATCCGGTCCACGAACGAACTGCCCGGTGCTGCGGTGATTTCCACGACGATCCGGTCGGAGAGAACCGTCGTACCACCGGTGACGGCGCAGCGGTCGCCACCGGATTCACGGACTACCGGGGCGGATTCACCGGTGATCGCCGATTCGTCCACGGAGGCAATACCTTCGACCACGTCGCCGTCGCCGGGGATGACCTCGCCGGCAACCACGATCACCCGGTCGCCGACCACCAGTTCGGTGCCGGAAACCGATTCGATCGCACCGCTCATCGTGATCCGATGCGCTGTGGTGTCCTGCTTGACCTTGCGCAGGCTGGCCGCCTGAGCCTTGCCTCGCCCTTCGGCCACGGATTCGGCGAGGTTCGCGAAGATCACCGTGAACCAGAGCCACAGGGTGATCACCCAGGAGAACACCGAGGGATCGGCGATCGCCATGACGGTGGTGATGACGGAGCCGACGAACACCACGAACATGACCGGGTTACGCGCCAAGTGGCGTGGGTCGAGTTTGCGTACGGCCCCCGGCAACGCGGTGATCATCTGCCGCGGGTTGAATACGCCTGCGTGTACTTGACGGGACTGCCCTGGATCAACCTTGTCGGCAGCGTCTTGCGCTACCACGGGTTTCTCACTGATACGCACGGTCATTGAAGAGCCTCCGCTAGCGGGCCCAGCGCGAGGGCCGGGAAGAATGTAAGTGCAGCAACAAGAACGACGGTTCCGGTCAACAGGCCGGTGAACATCGGACCGGATGTGGGGAGGGTGCCGGCCGTCGGCGCCACCTTCTTCTGAGAGGCCAGCGCACCGGCCAGAGCGAGAACGAAGATGATCGGCAGGAATCGGCCTAGGAGCATGCAGATTCCGAGGGACGACTGGAACCAGTCGCTGGTGACGGTCAGACCGCCGAACGCGCTGCCATTGTTGTTCGAGGCGGAAGCGAAGGCATAGAGCACCTCGCTGAACCCGTGGATCGATCCCGGCGTGCCCGGATCTCCCCCGTTGCCTTGATAACCGGTGGTCGAACCGAGGATCACGGTGATGGCGGTACCGATCAGGACCAGTGCGGGCATGACCAGGATCGACAGCGCCGCAAGGGTTATCTCGCGTCGACCCAGCTTCTTGCCGAGGTATTCGGGCGTGCGACCGACCAACAGTCCGCCGACGAACACTGCGATCAGCGCCAGCACAAGAATCCCGTAGAGGCCGGTTCCGACTCCGCCCGGCGCGATTTCGCCGAGCAACATGTTGAGCAGGACCGCGCCGCCGCCGAGGGGCGACATGCTGTCGTGGGCCGAGTTCACCGCACCCGTCGACGTTCCCGTGGTCGCCACCGCGAACAATGCCGATCCGGGGATTCCGAAGCGAACTTCCTTGCCCTCCATCATCGAACCAGCTGCTGTGGCGGCAACACCGCGTGCGCCGGATTCGGCAGCGAGCGTCACCGCGAGCAGTCCGCTCCACAGGATTCCCATCACTGCGAGCAGGGTGAGGCCTTGCCTACGATCACCGACGAGAGTTCCGAATGTTCGTGTGAGGCAGACCGGAATCAACAGGATCGCCAGAATCTCGACGATATTGCTCAGCGGGGTGGGGTTCTCGAACGGGTGCGCCGAGTTGGCAGCCAAGATCCCGCCGCCGTTCGTGCCGAGTTCCTTGATCGCTTCCTGGGACGCGACGGGAGCTAGTGCATTGGTCACCGCATTGCCGTCGAGGCCGGTGGAGGCGAAACCGTTGTGGAACGACTGAATCACTCCCTGGCTCAACAGGATCAGGGCGATCACGAAGGAGAACGGGAGGAGGATGCGCAGAGAACCACGCGTCAGATCGACCCAGAAGTTGCCGATCTCGCCGCCCCGGGCAACCCGAATGAAGCCACGAACCAATGCGATGGCCACCGCCATCCCGACTGCGGCAGAGACGAAGTTCTGCACCGCCAGGCCGACGGGCTGAACGAAGTTGCTCATCGTCGTTTCCGGTGTGTACGACTGCCAGTTCGTGTTCGCCACAAAGGAAATCGCGGTGTTGAAGGCAACGGCAGGGCTGACGCCGGACAGTCCGTCACTCAGCGGTAGTACACCCTGAATCCGTTGGAGAAAGTACAAGAACAATGCGCTCGCCAACGAGAATCCGAGAACGCTTGCGGCGTAGCCGTACCACGTCTGCTCGGCCCGCGAGTCGATCCGGCCGACGCGGTAGATCACACTCTCGACCCGCAGATCTCGCGTCGACGTGTAAACGCGTGCCATGTAGTCGCCCACCGGAACGTAGGCAATTGCCAGAACGGCGAGGACAAAAGCGATCTGCAGGCCGGCTGCAAGAGCGGGCGACATCAGAACCTCTCAGGATCTACGAGTGCAACGAGCAGATAAATGACCAATGCCGCGGCGACGGCGATCAGAACCACGCTGACCACACCGGCAACCGTCATTTGGGAGCGCTCGCCTGTAGGGCGCGCAGCACCAGCGCGCACACGAGAAAACCACCGAGAATCAGAGCAACGTAGGCCAGATCGGCCATGAGCTTCCCTCTTCGAAATCTTTTGCCGTGCTGCTGTGCATCGCAGCCATGACGCTCGGTCGCCCTCGACCGGATGCGCTCTCTCAGCTTCGACCTCCAGAGAGGCCGATTCCGTGTCTCTGACGATCCACTTACGCACTGACCTGGCGTCTTGACGCGATCTTGACGCGGAACCCAAGTTCGCTAATACTGAAACAAGTTACTGTTCGTTCGAACGAACAGTTTTGCGAAGGGAACCTGATGACTTCTCGAACCGACCACGATCTCGCCCCCGGCCTTGTCGACCAGGTTGCGAGTCTGGCTTCGGGTGCTACCTCGTCCGTCGCGGCCACGGAGGCAACGCTGAGCCGGATCGAGGCCACTCAGCCTCACCTCAATGCGTTCAAGATCGTGCGGCGCGAGAAGGCACTCGAAGAAGCTGCCGAGGCCGACAGGCGTCTCGCACTCGGCGAGCGCCTACCTCTTCTCGGCGTGCCGATCGCAGTGAAGGACGACGTCGACATCACCGGCGAACCCACCGCCTTCGGTTGCCCTGGCGATTTCCCGGCCAAGACCGAGGACTCGGAGATGGTTCGACGCCTCCGCGACGCCGGCGCAGTGATCGTGGGCAAGACCAACAGCCCGGAACTGGGCCAGTGGCCGCTCACGAGCGGTTCAGCCTTCGGTTACACGCGCAATCCGTGGTCGCGTCACCACACTCCAGGCGGATCGTCGGGCGGCACCGCGGCGGCCGTCGCTGCCGGATTGGTCAGCGCCGGAATCGGTTCCGATGGAGCCGGTTCCATCCGAATCCCCGCGGCCTGGACCAACCTCGTCGGAATCAAGCCGCAGCGCGGGCGCATCTCCACCTGGCCCGACGCCGAAGCCTTCTACGGCCTGACGGTCAACGGCCCGCTCGCTCGCACCGTCGCCGACGCGGCACTGTTGCTCGACGTCGCTGCCGGCAACCATGACGGCGATCTCCACAAGCCGACACCGGTCACCGTCAGCGACGCGGTGGGACGCGACCCCGGAAAACTGAAAATCGCTCTTTCCCTTCGTAATCCGTTCACCGCCACTCCTGTGAAGCTGGACCCGGAAGTGCGCCTGGCGGTTCATTCGATCGCCGACACGCTGCGGGAACTCGGACACCACGTCGTCGTCGACGATCCCGCATACGGCCTGATCTTCGGCCTGAACTTTCTGCCCCGCTCACTCGTCGGGGTCCACGACTGGCTCGGACGCGTTCCCGACCCGACACTGGTCGATGCCCGAACACGCGGAAATGCACAGAACGGCAAGCTACTTCGTGGTGCGCCACTGCGCGCGGCCCGCGCGGCCGAACCGCGGATGCGAAAGCGGATCGGAGCGATCTTCGACACCTACGACGTCGTCCTGGCACCCACGACGGCAACTCCACCGATCATGGCGACGGCGATCGACGGCATCGGTGGCTGGGACACCGACAAGGTCATGACCGGCGCCTGCCCGTACGCGTGGCCGTGGAACGTCCTCGGCTGGCCCTCGGTCAACGTGCCGGCCGGATTCAGCAAGGCCGGCCTGCCCATCGGTGCGCAGTTGATGGGCAACGAGAACACCGAACCTCTGTTGGTCTCCCTCGCTTCACAATTGGAATCGGTCCTGCGTTGGGATCAGATCCGCCCCGAGCCGTGGTGGTGACCCGATGAGTAACCGGGACGTTCGCGAGCGAATACTCGACGCCGTTCTGCACGTCGTCGGTACCGACGGCATCCCGGGTGTGAGCAACCGGCGCATCGCCGCGCAGGCCGGCGTCTCACTCGGATCGATCACGTATCACTTCGCGAGCCAGTCGGACATGCTCCGCGCTGCTCTGTCTCGTTTCGTGACAGACGAGACGACGCGCCTGCGCGCCTTGGCCGAGGAGTACCGCCACAAAGGTCTCAGCGTCGAGGATGCCGCGGCAATAGCTGAGAAGGTGACGCGAGATCTTTCGTTCTCGGCCGAGCGGATCGCGCCGTTCGAGATGTACATCGCCGCCGGCCGCGACCACGAACTCCATGAAGTGGCGGTCGAATGCTTTGCCGCCTACGACGATTTGACCGTCACGATTCTGACGGCACTCGGCGTACCGGATCCCGAATCGATTGCATCGACGCTCGTTGCCGTCATCACTGGACTCCAACTCCGACGCCTGGCCACCGGCGTCGACGAGCAGGACATCGGCGCGGCGATCCTGAGGGTCATCCGGCCCCTGTGAGTGGTTAGGCAGTCCCTGGACTCCTTAACCGCTCACGGGGCCGGAGGCCCTAGAAGCCCAACCGGCCGAGCTGCTTCGGGTCGCGCTGCCAGTCCTTGGCGACCTTGACGTGCAACTCCAGGAAGATCCGCACACCGAGCAGCTTCTCGATCTGCAGGCGCGCACTGGTACCGACTTCCCGCAGACGCGCTCCGCCCTTACCGATGACGATGCCCTTCTGGCTGGGCCGCTCGACGTAGAGCAACGCGTGGACGTCCAGCATCTCGCCCTGCTTCTCCGTGCGTCCTTCGCGCGGGATGACCTCCTCGATCACCACGGCCAAGGAGTGCGGCAATTCCTCACCGAGACCCTCGAGCGCAGCCTCACGGATTAGTTCGGCCATGAGCACCTCTTCGGGCTCGTCCGTCAATTCGCCGTCCGGGTAGAAGGCCGGGCCCTCGTCCATCAGACCGGCGAGGACGTCGACCAGGATCTCGACCTGTTCGCCCGACTTCGCGGACACCGGAACGACCTCGGATTCGGGGCCGAGCACGGTGGACAGCGCAAGCAACTGCTTTCCGACGGCGTCGCGGCTGACCTTGTCGATCTTGGTGACGATGCCGACCAGCTTGGTCTTGGGCGCCATCTGACGGATCTGCTGCACGATCCAGCGGTCTCCGGGCCCGATGGCCTCGTCGGCCGGGATGCACAGGCAGATGACGTCGACCTCGGAGTACGTGTCACGAACCAGGTCGTTGAGGCGCTGCCCGAGCAATGTGCGCGGCTTGTGCAGTCCAGGGGTGTCCACCAGGATCAGCTGCGCATGCTCGCGGTGAACGATGCCACGAATCGTATGGCGCGTCGTCTGCGGGCGCGAGGACGTGATCGCGATCTTGCTGCCGACCAACGCATTGGTCAGCGTGGACTTACCCGTATTGGGTCGACCCACGAAACACACGAAGCCTGACCGGAATTCGTTCTTGCTCATAACTTGCTCCTCGCTGAACACTCGCTCAGTCATCGGTGTCTTCTGTCTCTTCGTCTTCGGACCGCGGGATACGCTGCACGAACACCGTGCTGATGCGTACCCGGCCTCGGCCCGTGTTGGTTCCCTCACCGCGCAGGATCAAACCGTCGTATTCCACCTCGGAACCAGGAAGCGGAACTCGGCCGAGCACGTATCCGATCAGCCCGCCGACGGTCTCCACCTCGTCGAGTTCGAGTTCGAGATCGAACAATTCGCCGAGGTCTTCGATGGGAAGCCTCGCGGATACGCGGAACATTCCGTCGCCGAGATCCTCGATGGGCGGCGTCTCGTCCTCGTCGTACTCGTCGGCGATCTCACCGACGATCTCTTCGATGACGTCCTCGATCGTGACCAGCCCGGCGATTCCGCCGTACTCGTCGACAAGGATCGCCATGTGATTGCGGTCGCGCTGCATCTCGGCCAGCAAGCTGTCGAGTGGCTTCGAGTCGGGAACGAAGACCGCCGGCCGCATGACCTCGCAGACGTTGACGTTCCGGCCGCCGTCGGGCAGGTGATAGGTCTGCTTGACCAGATCCTTGAGGTAGACGACACCGAGCACGTCGTCGACGTTCTCCCCGATGACCGGCAAGCGCGAGTGACCACTGCGCACGGCCAACGACGTCGCCTGTCCGGCATTCTTGTCATTTTCGATCCACACCATGTCGGTGCGAGGCACCATCACCTCGCGTGCCGACGTGTCTCCGAGTTCGAAGACGGACTGGATCATTCGGCGTTCTTCGTCGGCGACGACGCCGCGTTCCTGCGCCATGTCCACGAGTTCACGCAACTCGATTTCCGAAGCGAACGGACCGTTGCGGAAGCCCTTACCCGGGGTCAAGGCGTTACCCACGAGGATCAGGACGCGACTGATCGGCCCGAGCAGAACACCGATCCACAGCAGTGGTAACGACGCGGCCATCGCGATGGAGTACGCATGTTGGCGCCCAAGCGTTCTCGGTCCGACACCGATGACCACGTACGAGACGAGAACCATGATCACCGCGGTGACGGTCAGCGCCCAGCCCAACGAGAGGATGTCGATCAGACCGCCAACTAGTACGACGGTGGCCGTGATCTCGCACAAAATGCGAAGCAGGACCATCAGATTCACGTATCGCGGACGATCGGTCAGAATGCGCTGCACGCGCGCGGCGCCGGCTCGCTCTTCCTTTGCCATCTCGTCGATGCGCGCCGACGAAATGGTGTTGAGCGCCGAGTCGACGGCCGCGAAGACACCACCGACCGGGACAAGAGCAATCGCCAGAACGAAGAGCGCTATGGCGCTACTCACTACAGAACCCCCGGATAACTGTTATCGGTCCACTCCGTCGACGAAACCGGTCTTACCGAGCAGCTTCTGATCGCGTTCGGCCAGTGCTGCTTCGCGGTCGATACGGCGAAGGTCTTCGTACCACTCTTCGAGGAGGCTGTTCTGCAAGCCGAACATCTCCTTCTCCTCTTCCGGCTCCGCGTGGTCGTAGCCGAGGAGGTGCAACACACCGTGGACGGTCAGGAGGGCAAGTTCGTGAGCCAGTGAATGCCCGGCCTTGTCAGCCTGATCCGCGGCAAAAGACGGACACAACACGATGTCACCGAGCATCGACGGTCCCGGCTCCGGGGAATCAGGACGGCCACCCGGCTCGAGTTCGTCCATCGGGAATGACATGACGTCGGTCGGGCCCGGCAGGTCCATCCAGCGAACGTGCAGATCCGCCATCGTCGCGGAGTCGACGAGAACCATCGACAGCTCGGCCGCCGGATGGACATCCATCCGAGCGATCACGAAACGGGCAACGCTGATCAACTCCGGTTCGGAGATGTCCATGCCCGATTCGTTCGAGACCTCGATGCTCATGTGCGACGCTCTTTCCTGGGAAAAGTAGGGGTTGATGCGTCGATCAGCCTACCGTCGCGGTGAATGAGCATGTGCAGCGCGGCGCTGCGCCCGGTTTCCGACCGCTAACTCGCCGGACCGATCCGATTCGTGACGCTCGTAAGCGTCGACGATGTGGGAGACCAGCCGATGACGTACGACGTCACTGCTGTCGAGGGTGGCGAAATGAATATCGTCGATCCCGGTGAGGATTTCGGATGCCGCACGCAGACCCGAACGGGCCCCACCAGGTAGATCGACCTGGGTCACGTCTCCGGTGACCACGATCTTGGAACCGAACCCGAGACGGGTCAGGAACATCTTCATCTGCTCGGCCGTGGTGTTCTGCGCTTCGTCCAAGATGATGAAGGCATCGTTGAGCGTCCGGCCGCGCATGTAAGCGAGCGGAGCGACCTCGATGACTCCGGCCTGCATCAACTTCGGAATCGCCTCGGGATCCATCATGTCGTGCAATGCGTCGTGCAGCGGGCGCAGATACGGATCGATCTTCTCGTGCAGCGTGCCGGGCAGAAAGCCCAGTCGCTCGCCTGCCTCGACTGCCGGCCTGGTCAAGATGATCCGAGAGACCTGCTTGGCCTGCAACGCCTGAACGGCCTTGGCCATGGCGAGGTAGGTCTTGCCGGTGCCGGCCGGGCCGACTCCGAACACGATGGTGTTCTCGTCGATGGCGTCGACGTAGCGTTTCTGGTTGAGGGTCTTGGGCCGAATCGTCTTGCCCCGACGCGAAAGAATGTCGAGGGAGAGCACCTCGGCCGGAGACTCGCCGACCTCGTTGGTGAGCATGCCGATGGTTCGTCGAACAGCATCCGGTGCGATGGGTTGCCCCCGACCGGCCAGCGACGCCAATTCACTGAACACACGTTCTGCCAGCGCAACGTCTGCAGCCGTCCCCGACAAGGAGACAGTTCCGCCACGTACATGAATGTCGGCACGAAGCTCACGTTCGATCGCGGTGAGATTCTCGTCCGTCGCCCCCAGGATTTGACGCACGGTCTCCGGCGCCAGATCCATACTCGAACGGACGGTGCGCTCTGCGGGCAGAGCGCGATCGGTGATGGTGGTTACACGGTTCCCGTCGAGTTCACTGTGTTCACTCACGTGGTGAATATGGCCTGCTTTCTGGTCCGATCAGCCCACTCGACTCGTGAGCCTCGATACTTCGAAGTCTAGCGCCAGAGTCGGACACGGCCCACTTGTTAATCGTCCCGGCCTAATCCTCGCGGCGACCGGACGGCAGCGATTCTCGGATCCATTCCGACGCTTCGGCGACGACCTCGGCGCTTCTGTCCGGACTGATACCCGCAATGACCAGGCACACGGCGGCAAAGGATTCGCCAGAGTCCGTGATGAGCCCACTGTTGGCCTGATCGAACAAAGTGATCGTGATCGCCTCGGTCATCGCTACCAGAGTCTCTGCCGGCAGGTATGTCGAGAAGGTGCCGTCACGCTGACCTCGCTCGACGACGCTGATACTCACGGCGCGCGCGGGCTCCATCAAATCGAGAATCCGCTGCTCCCCCAACTCTTTGCGGGCAAAACTGAGCAACATCCGGAATCGATCTCCGACCGGCCATGACAGCAATGCCAGTACGGCAGTCGCCAGATCCGGGCGCTCGGGCGGCTCACCGGCTTGGCTCAGCGCAGCAACGAGATCGGTCGACGCCTCGTCCACGATGCCGTTGATCAGCGCCTCACGGCTGTCGAAATGCGCGTACACGGTTCGTCTGACCACACCGGCAGCCTTTGCGACGTCGTCCATGCTCGCATCCGGATCAGCAGCGAACGCCGTGATCGCCGCCTCGATGATGCGATTGCGATTCGCCGCGGCCTGACTACGACGCTGCCTTCCGCCCGATTCGGCAGTTCCCGAAACGACTGTGCCCGAATGCGTCAACGCGCGTTCCACCTCTTTCGACTGCCCAACTGTGATCTAGGTCAATCATAGTTGCACATCGGTGTGCAAGTTATTAACTTACACATCAGTGTGCAAATAGATCGAGGAGTCTCTTCGATCATCAGGAACGGAGTCGCGTCATGACGACACTCATGAGCAAACCTGTCTCGGAGATGGACCAGCCGTACTCACGGCGATGGGCCGCGCTCGGGGTGTTGTGCCTGAGTCTGCTGATCGTCGTGATGGCGAATACCGCGCTGATCGTCGCGGCGCCGGACATGACCAGAGACCTCGGGCTCACCAGCACGCAACTGCAATGGGTCATCGACGGCTACACAGTCCCCTACGCCGCGCTGATGTTGCTCTTCGGCGTGATCGGTGACAAGTACAGTCGCCGCGGAGCGCTTCTGGCCGGACTCGCCGTGTTCGCCGGCGGCGCCGTCTTCGGCAGTATCGCGGACACCACCAACGCCGTCATCGCGGCACGAATGATCATGGGCGTCGGCGCCGCGATCATCATGCCCGCGACGCTTTCGCTTCTGGTCGCTACCTTTCCCAAAGCCGAGCGATCACGCGCCATCGCGGCGTGGGCGGCGACGTCGGGTCTGGCGATTGCCCTCGGCCCGCTGTTGGCCGGATGGATTCTCGACAGCCATTCCTGGAGCATCACTTTCCTGATCAACGTCCCGATCGCCGCAATCGCTGCCGTCGCCGCCGTAATCCTGGTGCCGCCGAGCAAGGCCGAGCACCTGGGCCGGATCGACTGGATCGGCGGAGCACTCTCGGTGGTCACCATCGGCTCGCTCGTGTACTCGATCATCAACGGATTCCACTTCGGGTGGACCGGCGGACCCATCGGCGCCGCCATGCTCGCTGCGATCGGCCTCGTCTCGTTCGTCGTCTGGGAACTGCGTCACCCGCAGCCACTGCTCGACGTCCGCAAACTCGGCCAGCGCATGGTCGGCGGCGCGACACTAGCCGTACTTCTGCTCTTCCTGGCCGCCTTCGGTGCCATCTACTTCATCTCACAGCAGTTCCAGTTCATCCTCGGCTACGGCGCACTCGAAACCGGTGTTCGTCTGCTGCCCTTGGCAATTGCCGTTTCGATCGGCGCCGTGGTCAGTGGCCGGATCACTCCGCTGATCGGCGTCCGGGCATCCATCGTCGGCGGCATGGTCGTCGCCGCGGTCGGTGTTCTGATTCTCACGCAGGTAGACGGCGATTCGGGCTACTGGATGTTCGCTGTCCCACTGATCCTGCTCGGCCTGGGCATCGGCTTGAGTGAACCGCCGGCCACCGACGCCATCATGGACAACTTCTCCGAGGACGATCTCGGCGCTGCTGGTGGCCTCAACGACACCGCCATCGAACTCGGCGGCTCTCTGGGAATCGCGATCCTGGGCTCGATCCTCGCTGCGAGCTACAAGGATTCGATCGCAGGATTCATCAGCGGTATGCAGGTTCCACAGTTGACGGGTGAGCTGGCGCAACAGGCCGCGTACGCGATGGAGGTGTCGGGAGAATCCGTCGGCGGCGCTTCGTTGGTCGCCGAAGAGATGGCAGGCAACCCCTTGGCTGCAGCTCAGGCAGCGCCGTTGCTCGACGCCGCCGGCAGTGCCTACGCCGACGCGATTTCGGCGGCCAGCTGGGCGGGCGGCCTTGCACTGTTCGTGGGGGCAGTTGTCGTGGCGTTCATCCTGCCGGGCAAGAAGGCCCCTGCGCAAGAAGGCCCCGTGTCAGTCTGACGTGCTCGGAGCCAGCGGGTCTTCGGCGAGAACCAACTCGCGGGATACCCGCCAGGACTCGGTCGAGGGTGAGAGAAATGCGTCGTGCCCTTCGCCCTCGATCACACGCAGTGCCACGGGATCACCAGCCGCTTCGGCAGCCTTCGCATACCGGGAGCTCACCTTGGCCGGCACCTGCAGATCCTCCGCACCCGTGACGCACACAACGGGAACGCCGATCGGCAGTCGATGCTGTGGCGACGCATTGCGATACAGATCCGGGTCCGCTTCGAACGGAACGCCGAACAGATCCTCGATGAAGCTGATCCGTCGTCCACGCTCGCCTGCCGACGCCAGATCGAGTGCGGCAGCCTGCGCGATTACCCGTTCAGGCCGGGTGAACGTGTCCTTCTCTCCCGCCAGCCACACTGCAAGATGTCCGCCGGCCGAATGCCCGAGCAGGCGAATCTGATTCAGATCGAATTCGGCCGAGGACTTCGCGGCAACCAGTCCGGGGATTTCGTCGTACGCCGTTTTCACGTCGGCGGACATTTCCGGCCAACCACCGCCCGCCCCGAGGCGGCGGTATTCGATGTTCCACACTGCGACGCCGTGCCGCGCGAGTTCGACGGCAAATGCGGTGCCCAGATTCAATCCGTACTGCCCGCTCCAGAAGCCGCCGTGGATCTGCATGACGATCGGGATCGGGCCGTCAACCGCCTCGTCGGGAACGTAGAGATGCCCGAACTGTTGCTCGTGTCGGCCGTACGGAATCTTGAATCGAGGCACCGAGGAAATCTATCTCAGGCGAGGGCGCTGCCTGCGGCCCAGTCTGCCCACGAGAGGGTCCAGTCGCCGTTCTGCCACACCTCCAGCGGAGCCCCGCCGGTGTTCTTGATCTCGACGACATCTCCTGGCTGCGAGAAATCGAAGAACCATTTGGCATTGGCCGCACTGAGATTGAGGCAACCGTGCGAGGTGTCGGTGTTTCCCTGCGCCCAGACGGTGCTCTCCAACTCGTGAAGATAGATACCGTCCGTGCTGATGCGGGTGGCCCAGTTGATGGATTCCTTGTAGCCCAGGCGCGAGTTGATCGGCAGACCGTAGGTCGACGAATCCATGATGACGGGATTGGCCTTGTCCATCACGGTGTACGTGCCGGGCTGGGTCCAGAACGAGAGCGTCGTGCCGCCGATCGTTTCGGTGCCGCCCATTCCCATCGAGGTCGGCATCTCCTTGATCACCTGACCGTTTTCGTAGACGGTCACCATCTTGGTGTTGTCGTCGGCGACCGAGACGTGGGAGTCGCCGATCTTGAAGGACACGGTGTCGTCCTGTTGGCCGTACAGTCCGTTGCCGAGTTGCTTGCCGTAGATGTTCGCGTTCACCGAGACCGTCGTGCCTGGTGCGTAGTAATTCTGCGGACGCCAGTGAACATTCTGACCGTCGACCCAGTACCACGATCCTTGTACGGGCGGATTGGTGGTGACCACCAGAGACTTCTCGGCCGCGGCTTTGTCACCGATCAACTCGTCGAAATGAACGGCGACGACCGTGCCGACGCCGTACGTGCCACCGTCCGAAATCGAGGCGCCACCGGTGGTGTTGATGTACGCGCGAGTCTGATTACTCGGCGCGACGGTGGTCAGCGTCGTGTTCTTGGTCGTGGCAACACCATTCGCGTCGACGGCATCGACGACAAGCTTGTAGGTCTTGCCGTATCCGAGTGGTTCGCTCGGCTTCCAGGACGTCTTGTCAGGCGTCGTGATACCGGCGACTTCCTTACCTTCGGGATTGGTCAGCGCGACGGTCGTCAGTGTTCCCTTCGCGACCTGGACCTCGATGGGATCGAGGGGGCTCACGGGGGTTCCGCCGTCGGCGGGAGTGACGGTGACGAGCGCCTCGCTGGACGGTGTGGTGGTGACGGCATTACCGGAAGAGCCCGGGTTGTCTCCGGTGGAGACCGTGCACCCCGCAACCAGCATCATCGCCGCCGCGGCACACACCGCTCCGGCAATTCGCATATGCGCACGTGACAACATCTGGCCTCCTGAAATCCCCGAACCAACTCACGCCGAAGGCGACCCCCGACGTCCTTACGATAGTGCGCAAATCTGACACTTCGCTGAGCGCCGGATCCGATTCAGCTCGGGATCACACCAACGTCAGTGCAGTCACAACAAGATCAGTGCAGTGGCCGTGGTCCCCAGCGATCGGTCAGCACTCCGATCGCGCCGAGAGCAACAGCCCCGGCGGTCGACGTGCGCAGGACCGTCGGCCCGAGAAGCACCGGAGTGGCCCCGGCCTCCGACAACGCACTGATCTCCGAATCGTCGAGCCCACCTTCGGGACCGACAACGAGAAATACCTCGTCCGCGCTCGCCAACGGCAAGCCGGCCAACGGCGTCGTCGCCGATTCGTGAAGCACCGCAACCACAGCGCCGCGGGCAACGGCGTCGCGAACCAACGCGATCACCGCCGCCGTCTTGTGCAGATCCGAAATCTCCGGGACGAACGCGCGTCTGGACTGCTTCGCCGCAGACACTGCGGCACTTCGCCAGCGTGCGACGCCCTTGGCGAGCTTCGGGCCTTCCCATTTGGCGACACAACGCAGGGACTGCCACGGAATCACGGCGTCGATACCAGCCTCGGTGGCCAGTTCGACGGCCAACTCGGAGCGCTCGGCCTTGGGCAGTGCCTGAATCAGGGTCACCAACGGCTTGGGCTGCTCGAGAACCTGAACGTCGCTGACCAACAGTTCGAGGCGATCCTTGCCGACGCTCGTCACCTCGGCGTCGGCTACCCGGCCACGGCCGTCGGCCAACACCAAACGCTCGCCGACACCGATCCGGCGGACAGTGGCCGCGTGGCGACCCTCCTGCCCGTCCAGAACTGCGATTTCACCGACGCCGGGAACCGGGTCGAGAAAGAAGACCGTTGCGGCCACCGTCAGCGGCCGCTGAATGCTTCGCGAAGACGCGAGAACAGACCACCGCTGTTCTGCGACGTCGTCGAAACGACCTCGGCCTCGTCACGATCGCGGAGCAGCTTGAATTCCTTGAGCAGCTTGGACTGCTTGTGATCGAGGCGGCTCGGGATGACCACCTCGAGGTGAGCGTGGACGTCGCCGCGCACTCCCGACCGCAGTTTCGGCATACCGTGACCGCGAAGAACAGCAACGTGCCCGGGCTGGGTGCCTGGCTCGATGGTGATTTCCTTGGGGCCGTCGATGATGGTGTCGACGGTGACGCTGGTACCCAGTGCTGCGTCGACCATGGGAACACGGATGGTGCAGTGCAGGTCTTCACCGTCCCGAACGAAGACGTCGTGCTGCTGCTCGACGATCTCGACGTAGAGGTCGCCGGGGTGTCCGCCGCCTGGGCCGACTTCACCCTGCGCAGTCAAACGGATGCGCATGCCACCGGCAACGCCCGCCGGAACCTTCACCGTGATGTCGCGCTTGGCCCGAACTCGGCCGTCGCCGCCACACTTGTGGCAGGGATCCGGGATGGTCTCACCGGCACCGCGGCACGTCGGGCAGGGACGCGAGGTCATGACCTGACCGAGGAACGAGCGCTGGATGGACTGAACTTCGCCGGCACCGTTGCAGGTCTCACAGCGGACAGGCTTGGAGTCGCCGTTGGTTCCGGCTCCGGTGCAGCTGTCGCACAGAATGGCCGTCTCGACGGTCACGTGCTTGCTGACGCCCGTCGCACATTCTGCGAGGGTCAGCTTGGTGCGAAGCAACGAGTCGGCTCCGGGCTGAACGCGACCGCGCGGCCCACGACCTGCGCCGCCACCGCCGCCGAAGAAGGCTTCGAAGACGTCGCCGAGGCCACCGCCACCGAATCCGCCGCCGAAGCCACCACCTCCGCCGCCACCGGACTCGAGCGGGTCTCCGCCGAGATCGACGATGCGACGCTTCTCCGGGTCGGTCAGGACCTCGTAGGCCGTCGAGATCTCCTTGAACTTGGCCTGCGCCGCCTCGTCAGGGTTGACGTCCGGGTGCAGTTCGCGTGCCAGCTTGCGGTAAGCGCGCTTGAGCTCCTGGTCTGTCGCGTTCTTGCCGACGCCGAGCAATCCGTAGTAATCCCGTGCCACGTTGAGTCTCTCGTCCTTCTCTTACTTCTAGGTTTTCCTCAGTCCTCGCGAGGAGGTGTGCCGACCAAATGTCGACGTCCGTCATCGCTCGGAGAGAACTTCGCCGATGTATCTGGCAACGGCGGCAACCGATGCAATTGTTCCCGGATAGTCCATCCGAGTGGGTCCGAGCACACCGACACCACCGAAAACGGTACCGGCCGCGCCGTAGCCAGTCGAAATCACGGAGGTTCCGCGCATCTGTTCGACCTGCGTCTCTTCACCGATCTGGACGGTGACCGTGCCGGAATTCTGAGTCGCAGCGAGCAGTTTGAGGACCACTACCTGCTCTTCCAGTGCTTCGAGCACTGCGCGCAGCGAACCGGGGAAGCCGGCCAGACCGGAGAAATCGGCGGCGTTGCGCGTGAGGTTGGAGGTTCCGCCCAGAACGAGGCGATCTTCCGGATGTTCGACCAGGGTCTCGACCAGAACCGTTGCCGACCGGATCACGGCGTCGCGCAGGTCGGCCGGAGACTCGTCGGCCAGTTCCGCCACGGCAATCGACGCGGCGGCCAGGCGCTTACCTTCCAGGGCCCCGCCGAGAAGCGCGCGCAACCGGGAAAGGTCTTCGTCTTCGAGGACGTCCCCGAGCTCGACGATTCGCTGATCGACTCGCCCGGAATCGGTGATGAGAACGAGAAGCAGGCGCGCCGGCGTCAATGCGACCACCTCGAGGTGGCGAACCGACGACGCGGACAGCGACGGATATTGGACAACCGCGACCTGACGGGTCAGTTGCGCGAGCAGTCGCACACCGCGGCGCAGAACGTCGTCGAGGTCGACACCCGACTCCAAGAACTCGAGGATCGCTCGTCGCTCGGGTCCGGACATGGGCTTGACGTCGGCGATGCGATCGACGAATTCGCGGTATCCCTTGTCGGTGGGGACGCGGCCGGAACTGGTGTGCGGTTGGGCGATGTAGCCCTCGGCCTCTAGGAATGCCATGTCGTTGCGCACAGTGGCGCTCGACACTCCGAGGTTGTGACGCTCGACCAGGGCCTTGGATCCCACCGGGTCCTGGGTGGAGACGTAATCGGCCACGATTGCACGTAAGACCTCGAAACGCCTGTCGTCGGTACTCGACATCGTTGCCACCTCCGTTTCCTGAACAGAACGAACACCGACATTTACACATCGGTTCCCACTGGCAGTCTAATCGCCCGAGCGCCAGAGACGGCTGTTGCCCTTACTGTGGAGTGAGATCGGCGAAGGGTCGATCGCACAACCATGGACAAGGCGGCACATGATCTTCAAAGGCGTGATGGACGGCAAACCGTATCCCGATCACGGACTGTCTCTACGCGACTGGTCGAAGTTCCCTCCACGTCAGGTTCGACTCGACGAGATCGTGACCACCACGAAGGTCCTCGAACTCGATCGCCTGCTGTCGGAGGACTCGACCTTCTACGGCGATCTGTTCCCTCACGCAGTGCAGTGGCGCGGCACTCTTTACCTCGAGGACGGCCTGCACCGAGCGGTTCGTTCGGCCCTGCGAAACCGCGTCGTGCTGCACGCGCGTGTCTTCGACTTCGACGCGATGCCCGGTGTCATCGAGGGCGTCCGCTGACGCTCACGCGACTCAGGCGCCGAGACTCAACCGACGAACGCGAGCAGTGCGGGATTCGGCTGCCCCGGCCAGGTTCCGGTGAGCGTCGCCGAGCCTGACACTCGATCTGCGTCGATCACTCTCACCACGGTCAATTCCAGTTCTCCCGCGCTGATGATCGTGTCGGTGCCGACTGTCGAGCAGGTCACCGATTCGACTTCCGGTACGGAAGCGCCGGCCGTACCGCTGCCTACTACGTGAGCCGTCACCGGGATGCGATCGGCGGAGTCCGCGAAAACCAGATCGACTCCGACCCCACCGGTCAGAATCGCAGTCGCCACCGCGCTCACGTAGACCGGATCGCAGCAAGCGTCGTACACCCACCGCTCGCCCAGTACCGAATGATCCATGGTTGCGATCAGCGCAGTCTCCGCCCCGTCCAGCGGAGCACCACGATAAGTGAGCGGGACCTGAAGAATTCGACCGTCGGCAGAGCGGAGCAGATGCGTCTCGACTCCGACCTCACCGTCCGGGTCGTCGAAACGATAGGCGTCGACGCGTTCGAGCGTCGAACAGTCGACCGACCCGATCCATGGCTGCTTGGGCACCCACGCTCGGAGCAGGTCGTTCTTGGACGGATTCAGCTGCGCACGATGAATGATGGCCACCACGGCCACATTACGCGGCAAAGGATGGTGCCGCGTCAGGTCAGGATCGTGCGAATCACCGCATCAGCGAGCAGGCGGCCACGGTCGGTGAGAACCACGTGATCGTTCTCGATCACGGCCAACCGGTCGACTACCACCTGGTCGGCCGAAAGGCGTTCGGATGCAGACAGTTCCGACAACGGAAGTCCCGTACGCAACCGCGCGGTCAACATGACGCGCTCCATGTGTTCGTCCTCGGCGGTCAGTTCTTCGCTGCCGCCGACGGGAAGTTCACCGAGGGCCAACTGTTCCGCGTACCGTGCCGGGTGCTTGACGTTCCACCACCGCACTCCGCCGACGTGACTGTGCGCGCCCGGTCCGGCGCCCCACCAGTCACCACCGTCCCAGTAGCCGAGGTTGTGACGGCACCGGGTGTCACCGGAGTCCGCGGTTTCCGCCTTTGCCCAGTTGGAGACCTCGTACCAGTGCAAGCCGGCCTCGGACAGGCGTGAATCGATTCGTTCGTATCGTGAGGCCAGCACGTCGTCGTCCGGCGCGGGCAGCTCGCCGCGCCTGACCTTGCGAGCCATGGCGGTGCCGTCCTCGACGATCAACGCGTAGGCCGAGACGTGGTCGACATCGGCGGAGAGAACCGCATCGAGTGAGGCGTCCAGATCTTGGTCTCGCTCCCCTGGCGTTCCATAGATCAAATCCAAGTTCACGTGCGAAAAACCAGCTGCGCGAGCCTCTTTCGCGGCAGCGACGGCGCGGCCGGGAGTGTGGGTGCGGTCGAGGATCTTCAGGACGTGCTGAGCCGCGGACTGCATGCCGAGGGAAATGCGGGTGAATCCCGCACTGCGGAGAGCGTCGAAGAATTCCGGCGACGTCGATTCGGGGTTCGATTCCGTGGTCACTTCGGCGCCGGACGCCAAGCCGAAGCTGCTGCGAACCGCCGACAGCACGTCGGACAGCCCGTCGCCACCGAGCAGCGACGGCGTTCCACCGCCCACGAACACCGTCTCGGCCGCCGGGGCGCCCGTCATCTCGGCCGCGAGATCGAGTTCGCGTCGCAAACCCTCCAGCCACGACTGCGGCGACGCCGAGGTTCCGAGCTCACCGGCCGTGTAGGTGTTGAAATCGCAGTACCCACACCTGGTGGCACAGAACGGGACGTGGATGTAGATCCCGAACGGCCGTTTCCCGACACCCTCGAGCGATCGCGCGGGCAAGGCGAAGGGCGTCGCCTCGCCCTGTCGAGTGGTAGTCGTGCTGGTGGCATTCACGCCTCCAGTGTCCCAGCATCCGGAACGCACACCTATTCAGCCTGCGATGCAGGTCGGCGCGTGGCCTGAACTCGATATTTCCCCCGTTTTTCGTGGAAATATGCGCCCGAGTCGGAATTATCGAGTTGACGTGGCACAATGGTCCGCATGACCGGACTCGGAGTGCGACTTGTGGCGCGTCGCCATGTCGACTTCAAGCGTGTGTGCAGCTCGTCGTGTCTGCACCTGTGTAGCTGTTGATCTTTCACTGATCTTCCAGCCTTTCCCGCTCATCTCCATCTGCTTCACCGAAACAACTCTCTGCAGAGACACGTCGTTTCAGAGATACAGCTTCTCCAGCTGTTCGTTTTCGTGAGCACACCTGCCGGCCGCGAGCTTTCCGAGACCGAGGACAGCCCCCTCGATTTCCGACACGGACCGGTGCGTCCCGATCAGACACCGCCACAGTTCGTCGATAGTGCGTGCCGCGTGCCGATCAACCGCCCAGATCCAGGAGTTCATCGATGACGTCGACCACCGACGCCGCCACACCCGCCGATTCGGCAGCACCTGCCGAAGCCCGGCCCGCACGCGCTGCGCGTCCCGCCAAGCGTCGCGCCGAAGGTCAGTGGGCCCTCGGTTACCGCGAGCCGCTCAACGCCAACGAGCAGGCCAAGAAGGACGACAACCCGCTCAACGTTCGGGCCCGCATCGAGAACATCTACTCCAAGCAGGGATTCGACAGCATCGACAAGGGCGACCTTCGCGGCCGCTTCCGCTGGTGGGGTCTCTACACCCAGCGCGAAGAAGGCTACGACGGCACCTTCACCGGCGACGAGAACATCGACCTGCTCGAGGCCAAATACTTCATGATGCGCGTGCGTTGCGACGCCGGCGCTCTCAACGTCGAGCAGCTGCGCACCATCGCCGGCATCTCGAAGGAATTCGGCCGGAACACCGCCGACCTGTCCGACCGCGAAAACGTCCAGTTCCACTGGATCGAGGTCGAGAACGTTCCGGAGATCTGGAAGCGCCTCGAAGCCGTCGGACTCAAGACCACCGAAGCGTGCGGTGACTGCCCCCGCGTCGTCCTCGGTTCTCCCCTGGCCGGCGAATCGCTCGACGAGGTCCTCGATCCCACCCCGGCGATCGACGAGATCGTGCGCCGCTACATCGGCGACCCCAAGTACTCCAACCTGCCGCGCAAGTTCAAGACCGCCATCTCCGGTCAGCAGGACGTCGTTCACGAGATCAACGACATCGCCTTCATCGGCGTGAACCACCCCGAGCACGGCCCGGGCCTCGACCTCTGGGTCGGCGGCGGACTGTCCACCAACCCGATGCTGGCGCAGCGCGTCGGCGCCTGGATTCCGCTCGACGAGGTCCCCGATGTCTGGGAGGGTGTCGTCTCGATCTTCCGTGACTACGGCTACCGCCGTCTGCGCGCGAAGGCAAGGCTCAAGTTCCTCATCAAGGACTGGGGCATCGAAAAGTTCCGCAAGGTTCTCGAGACGGAGTACCTCGAGCGCCCGCTCATCGACGGCCCCGCGCCGGAGAAGCCCAAGCGCCCGATCGACCACGTCGGCATCCAGAAGACCCGCAACGGCCACAACGCAGTCGGCTTCGCTCCGATCGCCGGCCGCGTCTCGGGAGACATCCTGGCTCAGGTCGCCGACGCCGCGGAGAAAGCCGGCAGCGACCGGATCCGCTTCACGCCGTACCAGAAGCTGATCATCCTCGACGTCGCCGACGAGACCCTCGAGCCGCTCATCGCCGATCTCGACGCGCTGGGCCTTCCCGCCCGACCGTCGCACTGGCGCAAGAACCTGATGGCCTGCTCCGGCATCGAGTTCTGCAAGCTCTCGTTCGCCGAGACACGCAAGCGTTCGCAGGTGCTCGTGCCCGAACTCGAACAGCGTCTCGCCGACATCAACAGCCAGCTCGACGTGCCGATCACCATCAACATCAACGGTTGCCCCAACTCCTGCGCTCGCTCGCAGATCGCCGACATCGGCTTCAAGGGCCAGCTCGTCGACGACGGTGAGGGGAATCAAGTCGAGGGTTTCCAGGTTCACCTGGGAGGCAGCCTCGGATTCGACAGCGCCTTCGGACGCAAGCTGCGCCAGCACAAGGTCACCAGCGTCGAGATGGGTGACTACATCGACCGCGTCGTACGTCAGTTCGTCAAGAACCGCAACGAAGGTGAACGGTTCGCCGAATGGGCAGTGCGCGCAGACGAAGGAGATTTGCGATGACAGTGGACATTTCGCGAGCAACCGCCGACGAGCTTCGGTCCATCGCCGAGCGCGGTGCCGTAGAACTCGACGGAGCCAGCGCACAGGAACTGTTGCAGTGGACCGAGGACACGTTCGGTGACGGGGCGAGCGCAGCGACGGGGGATCGTAACGGTTACATTGTTGCGTCGAACATGCAGGATGGTGTGTTGGTTCACCTTGCCGCACAGGTGCATCCGGGCGTCGACGTACTCTTCCTCGACACCGGCTACCACTTCCCCGAGACCATCGGCACACGTGACGCGGTCGAGCAGGTCTACGGCGTCAACGTCATCAATGCACGCGCGCTGGCAAGCGTCGCCGAGCAGGATGTCGCCGAGGGCAAGGATCTGTTCGCCCGTGATCCCAACCGCTGCTGCGCATTGCGCAAGGTCGCACCCCTCAAGCAGACACTGTCCGGCTACAGCGCGTGGGTGACCGGCATCCGCCGCGTCGAAGCGCCCACCCGCGCCAACGCTCCCCTGATCTCCTTCGACGAGGCCTTCGGCCTCGTGAAGATCAACCCGATCGCTCCGTGGTCGGACGAGGAGATGCAGAACTACATCGACACCAATTCCATCCTCGTCAATCCTCTTGTCGACGAGGGCTATCCGTCCATCGGCTGCGCACCCTGCACCAGCAAGCCAGCCCCCGGCAGCGATCCGCGTAGCGGTCGTTGGGCCGGTGCCTCCAAGACAGAATGCGGGTTGCACGCATCATGACAGTTGACTTGACACTTTCACGTCCTCAGCTCGACGGCACACAGTTCGATACTCTCGACGCCCTCGAGTCCGAAGCGATCCACATCTTCCGAGAGGTAGCCGGCGAGTTCGAACGCCCGGTCATTCTCTTCTCGGGAGGTAAGGACTCCACCGTGCTGCTGCATCTGGCGATCAAGGCCTTCTGGCCTGCGCCGCTGCCGTTCACCCTGCTGCACGTCGATACCGGCCACAACCTGCAGGAAGTTCTCGACTTCCGCGATCACGTCGTCGCCAAGTACAACCTGCGCCTGCACGTGGCCAGCGTCGAGGAGTACATCGCGGACGGTCGCCTCACCGAGCGCCCCGACGGTATCCGCAACCCGCTGCAGACCGTTCCGTTGCTGGACGCGATCTCCGAGAACCGCTTCGACGCCGTCTTCGGTGGCGCTCGCCGCGACGAGGAGCGCGCCCGCGCCAAGGAGCGGATCTTCTCGCTGCGCAACGCTTTCGGCCAGTGGGATCCCAAGAAGCAGCGCCCGGAACTGTGGAACCTCTACAACGGTCGCCACTCCCCCGGCGAGCAGGTGCGCGTCTTCCCGCTCAGCAACTTCACCGAGCTGGACATCTGGCGTTACATCGCCCGCGACAACGTCGAACTCGCCAGCATCTACTACGCCCACCAGCGTCCGGTGTACCAGCGCGACGGCATGTGGATGACCCCCGGAGTCTGGGGTGGTCCGGCTGACGGCGAAGAGCTGCAGACCCTTTCGGTGCGTTACCGCACCGTCGGCGACGGTTCGACCACCGGTGCTGTTCTCTCCGATGCGGCTGACAACGAAGCGATTCTCGCCGAGGTTGCGGCATCACGTTTGACCGAGCGCGGCGCGACCCGTGGCGACGACCGAGTTTCCGAAGCGGCCATGGAAGACCGCAAGCGAGAGGGCTACTTCTGATGAGCGATCTGCTCAGACTGGCAACTGCCGGCAGCGTCGACGACGGAAAGTCCACCCTCGTGGGCCGCCTGTTGTACGACACGAAATCCGTTCTCGCCGACCAGATCGACGCCGTGACCCGTGCGTCGGTGGACCGCGGTCTCGACACCCCTGACCTGTCGCTCCTGGTGGACGGACTGCGCGCCGAGCGTGAGCAGGGCATCACCATCGACGTGGCGTACCGCTACTTCGCGACCCCCAAGCGCACCTTCGTGCTTGCCGATACACCGGGCCACGTGCAGTACACCCGCAACACGGTCTCCGGCGCCTCGACGGCTCAGCTCGTGATCCTGCTGGTCGATGCCCGCAAGGGCGTCATCGCGCAGACTCGTAGGCACGCAGCGGTTCTCGCGTTGCTCGGTGTCCCGAAGCTCGTTCTCGCCGTGAACAAGATCGACCTCGTCGAGAACCCCGAAGAGGTCTTCACCTCGATCTCCGCCGAGTTCAACGAACTCACCAGCTCACTGGGCTGGGCAAGCGAAGACGTCGTCGAGATCCCGGTATCGGCACTGCACGGTGACAACGTCGCCATCCGCTCCGACAAGACCCCGTACTACACCGGCCCCACGCTGATCGAGCACCTCGAGTCGATTCCGGTCGACGCCGAGCCGCATCGCGTCGGCCTGCGTTTCCCGGTGCAGTACGTGATCCGTCCGCGTACCGCCGAGTTCCTCGACTACCGCGGATACGCCGGCCAGGTTGCCGCCGGTTCCGTCGTACCCGGCGACGAAGTGGTGATCCTGCCCTCGGGTACGCGCACCACCGTCACTCGTATCGACACGGCCGACGGCGAACTCGACGTCGCCCACGCGGGGCGCAGCGTCACGCTGATCCTGGCCGACGACGTCGACGTCTCTCGCGGCGACACCATCGCCTCGCCGTCTGACGCACCCGAGCCGATCGGCGAATTCGACGCCACCGTCTGCTGGTTGGCCGAGAAGTCGCTGCGCCCCGGCGCACGTCTGCTGCTCAAGCACGGCACGCGCACGACGCAGGCCATCGTCGGCAGCTTGGTGGAGCGCTTCAACGAGCAGGATCTCACCACGGATCAGGGCCCGGATACTCTCGAGCTCAACGAGATCGGCAAGATCTCGATCCGCGTGGCCGAGCCGATCGTGGCCGACGACTACGCAGTGAACCGCCACACCGGCAGCTTCCTGTTGATCGATCCCGCTGGTGGAAACACTCTCGCAGCCGGCTTGGTCGGCGACGTCATTTCCGCTGTCGAATTGGGCGAGCGCGTCTAAGAAGATGGTTCCGCTCATTGCTGTTGCGCACGGCAGCCGTGATCCCCGTTCTGCTCGGGTGATCGCGGCTGCCGTGGCGGCTCTTCGTGAAGCCCGGCCAGACCTCGATGTCCGGCTGGCGTTTCTCGATCTCAATGCACCGTCCATCGATCAGGTCCTGGACGGAGTTGCACACGACGGCCACACTCACGCCGTTGTTGTTCCGATGCTGCTGGGCAACGCCTTCCACGCTCGGGTAGATCTGCCCGGGCTCTTGGCCGCTGCCGCGACACGCCACCCCCAACTGACCGTGTTCCAAGCAGACGTACTAGGTCGCGATGCTCGGCTTATCGAGGCAGTGCGCGAGCGAATCCTCGAAGCGGGCGCCCGGCCGGACGATCCGTCGGTCGGTGTCGCTCTTGCGGCAGTCGGCTCGTCCGACGCGCGTGCCAACGCCGCGACCGCAGAACTGGCGTCCACTCTCCTGAGCGGAACCAACTGGTCGGGCGTTCGAATCTGTTTCGCGACATCCGCGGAACCAACAGTTGCCCAGGCGATCTCCGCTCTCGAGCAGAACGGCGCCGAACGCGTTGTCGTCGCACCCTGGTTCTTGGCTCCCGGCCTACTGACCGACCGGCTCAGCGCTGCAGCAGCAACGGTATGTCCGCGCGCGCGTTTCGCCGAAACGATCGGTGGGCACTCTCTACTGATCGAAACGATGATCGACCGTTACCGACAAGTCGCTGATGCACTACCCGACCGTCTGGTCCGCTCCGCCTGATCCGGTTTCACAGGCCGTTATCAGATTGTTACCGTAGTGTTGGATCTGTCCAGCCTGCGAAGGTTCATCCTTCGCCTGCGAAACAGATCTTTGGGTGCAATCCCCTCAGAGCGCCGCGAGAGGGAACACCATCACTCACAATCTTCGCCTCGGCACAGCCGGCACCGCCTGGGTCCTGTCGGTGCTCTACCTGCTTGTCGAGATCTTCACGGCCGGAGCCTGGAAGACGCCGTACAGCTTCGCGCGTGACTCCATCAGTTCGCTGGGCGTGACGACATGCAGCGTGGATTCGTGTTCGCCGATGCACGACGTCATGAACGCGGCCTTCATGATCCTCGGTGCGCTCACCATCCTCGGTGCAGCCTTGCTGCACAAGTACATTCCGGACGGTCGTGCGAAAAAGTGGATTCTCGGCCTTGCCGTCGTCGTTGCACTGAGCACCGCGGCTACCGGCCTCTTCCCGGCCAACGACGGGACCTTCGTTCACTGGACCGCAGCACTTCCCGGCTTCGTCGCCCGTCATGCCGTTCTCGTACTCATGGCAATTCAATTCTGGAAGCACAGCAAATGGATCGCAGTATGGTCGGGACTGTGCGCGGCCACCGGAATCGTCGGCGCCGTACTGCTTCTCGGACGAACCCTCACTTTCGGCTTGGGTGAACGCTTGACGCTGTACCCGCTGCCGATGTGGATGGCAGTCACCGGCGTCGCAGCCCTGCTCGCGTTGATGCGCCGAACCGTGTTGAAGAACGTGGAATTGACACTGCCCGGTAACGGATTCATCACCGCTCTGTTGTCGTTGCGCCCGCGTCGAACTCGCGCAGCAGTGCCTACCGACGTTCTCGCACCGCGGGAGCTGACGAGTTTGTAGCGAACCCGGGGTGACCAGGGACACACTGGTAGGGAGGCGACGCGAGGAGACTTCCATGACCAGTGCATCTGTTCGACACGGAATCGTGGCCGGCATCGACGGCTCGGCAAGCGCGGTCAACGCCGCGAGGTGGGCAGCATCGGCTGCAAAGAGATTCGACGAACCATTGCGACTGACCCACGTTCTGCCGGGACAACCCGAGTCAGGTGGCGGTACCAACGTCACCGACGAAGAGATGTTCGACCACCACCTTCGCGTCGAGGGTGCAAAGTTACTCGACGAGGCCGAGGACGCCATTCGCGACGATCACACCGACGTCACCGTCGAACGCGGCCTCGTGACCGGCACTCCCGCAACCACACTCGTCGAACTTTCGAAATCCGCTCGCATCGTTGCACTCGGTCAGGCCGGCACCAGCGAAATGCAATCGGTGTTTCTCGGTTCCGACACCATTCGGGTGGTCAACCGGGCGCACTGTCCCGTGGCGGTGTTCCGCGGTACCGGCGAGCACGCGGTCGCCGACACCAGGCCCATCGTCGTCGGCGTCGACGGGAGCAAGCTCAGCGAACTCGCCGTCGCGCATGCTTTCGAGTTTGCCGCGTTCCTCGGCGCGCCCTTGGTTGCGGTCCACACCTGGAACGAGCACGCCTCGCTCGGCGGGTACTCCGAAGCCAGGCGCTTCGTCGACTGGGGACCGTACGAACAGCATGAGCACGCTCTGCTGTCCGAGTGCCTCGCCGGCTGGACGGAGAAGTACCCCGATGTCGAAGTCACCCGGAGTGTCCAGCGCAGCGGACCGATGAAGGCACTGCTCGAGCACTCGGCGGAAGCGCAACTCGTAGTCGTCGGTAGCCACGGCCGCAGCCCGTTCATGGCGTCGATAGTCGGATCGACCAGTCAGAGCCTCGAACGGCACTTTAGGCGCCATCAGGAGGCCGAAAGTGCCGTTCGCTCAAACAGGAGTGGGGGTGAAACAGGTCAAACAGGGCTAGCGGGTCATACCTGGCCGACGACGCTCACCGTCACCGGCTCCTGCTCCGGCGTCACCACCGGAGTCTCCGGCAGATCCGGCACCCGGGTAGCCCGGGCGTAGACCGTCTCCCCCGCCTCGAGGTGCAGAGCTGCACTGTCACCGCGGGTGACCTGAGCCGAGAACAACTCACCGGTTGCCTCGTTGCGCAGGTCGACTCGAACCTCGAAGCCGAGATACACGACGCGCTCGACGGTTGCGCGTGTGACGCCGAGGGACTCGGCCGTTCCGGACTCCTGAGCGAGAGCCATGCTCGGATCGCGGCCGAGACGGATGTCATGCGGACGGACCAACTGCCCGTTGAGCTTCGCGACGGATCCGAGGAAGGACATCACGAAGTCGTTGGACGGACGGTCGTACAGGTCGGCAGGTTCACCGATCTGCTCGATCCGCCCCTTGTTCAGCACCGCGATGCGGTCGGCGACGTCGAGAGCCTCTTCCTGGTCGTGTGTGACCAGGACGGTGGTGACGTGCACCTCGTCATGCAGGCGACGCAACCACGTGCGCAGGTCGGCACGGACCTTCGCGTCGAGGGCGCCGAAGGGCTCGTCGAGCAGGAGCACCTGCGGATCCACCGCCAGAGCGCGCGCCAACGCCATGCGCTGACGTTGACCACCGGACAGCTGCGCGGGGTACCGATGCTGAAAGCCGTCGAGGCCGACGATCTCGAGAAGTTCGTTGACCTTCTTCTCGATCTCCGGCTTCGGGCGCTTGCGGATCTTGAGCCCGAAGGCCACGTTGTCTCGCACCGTCATGTGCTTGAACGCTGCGTAGTGCTGGAACACGAAACCGATGTCACGCTTCTGCGGCGAGACGCCGGTGACGTCCTTGCCTGCGATGGTGATGGTTCCCGAATCGAGCTCTTCGAGCCCTGCGATCGAACGCAGCAACGTCGACTTTCCCGAGCCACTTGGCCCGAGCAATGCCGTCAACGAACCCGAGGGAATGTTGACCGTCACGTCGTCGAGCGCCGCGAAATCACCGTAGTTCTTGCGGGCCCCGGTCACTGTGATCATGTGGTGCTCCTCTTACGGTCCAGCAGCGTCATCAGCAACAGGACAATGATGGCGATGCCCATCAGCAGCGTTGCCGCCGAATACGCACCAAAAGTGTTGTGGTCGTCGATGTATCGCGAATGCACCAGCAATGTCAGTGTCTGGGATACCCCCGGGAAGCCGGAAGAGACCATGATGACTGCGCCGAATTCACCGAGCGAACGCGCCACCGTCAACACGATTCCGTACGTCAAACCCCAGCGGATCGCGGGCAAGGTGATCCGCCAGAACGTCTGCCAACCAGAGGCACCGAGCGTCGCGGCTGCTTGTTCCTGCTCGTCGCCGATCTCGTGAAGTACGGGTTCGACTTCCCGGACGACGAAGGGCAGCGTCACGAAAATCGTCGCGATCACCATGCCTGGCAACCCGAAGATGACCTTGAACCCCAACGATTCGATGCCGCCGAACCAACCGTTGGCACCCCACAGAAGAATCAACGACACACCGACGACGACGGGCGAGACCGCGAAGGGCAGATCGACCACCGACTGCAGTACGCCCCGCCCCGGGAAACGCCCACGCACGAGTGCCAGCGCCGTGACGACACCGAACACGACGTTGATCGGAACCACGATCGCCACGATGATCAGCGAAAGATTCAGCGCGGAGATCGCTGCCGGCGTCGTGATCGATTCGAGGAACGGGCCGATTCCGTTCTCGAACGTTCGCGTCAGGATCACACCGATCGGCACGACCAACAACACGAACAGGTAGACGAGAGCGATGGTCCGCAGACCGATCTTCGATCCTCTGGACACGTTCATCGGGAACTCTCCTCACGTCGCTGTCCTCGCGAGGCGAAGATTCGCAGGACGAACAGCGTCACGAATGCGATGGCCAGCAACGCTACCGAGACGGCAGCGGCGTTGGTCGGACGATCGATTTCGATCTGCTGCTGAATGTACTGCGACGTCATCTGTGTCACGCGTGGGATGTTGCCGCCGATCAGAACGACCGAGCCGTATTCACCGATCGCTCGGGCGAATGCGAGCCCCGCGCCGGAGATGACGGCAGGCGCCAGCGTCGGAAGAACGACGGAACGAAAGATCGTCCAGTTGGAAGCCCCCAACGATGCAGCGGCTTCCTCGACTTCGCGGTCGACCTCCATCAGCACCGGCTGCACCGAGCGAACCACGAACGGCAAGGTCACGAAGGCCAATGCCACGATCAGTCCGGGTTGGGTTGCATTGAGGTGGATGTCGATCGGTGACTGCGGGCCGTAGAGAGACAGCAGCACGATCGACGCCACGATGGTCGGTAGTGCGAACGGCAGATCGATCATCGAGTTGACGATGCGCTTGCCCGGGAAGTCGTCCCGGACCAGCACCCACGCGATGATCGTGCCCATCACGACGTTGATCAATGCCACGATCACCGAGACCAACAACGTCACGCGCAACGACGCCAAGGCGACGGGTGCGGTGATGGCGTCCCAGAATCCGGAGATCCCCTCGTCGAACGCGGTGGCGGTCAACGCGGCGAGCGGAAGCAGAACGATCACGGAGAGCCACAGGGTGGCCACTCCGATTCCGAGCGGCCCCACACTCCCCGTGACCCGCGCGAGTTTTCGCCGACGAGCCACGGGGGTGGGGTCAATAGTGTCAGTCACGTCAGTCTTACTTGGTCGCGTTGTCGTAGATCACTGCGATCGAACCGGTGTCCTTGGTGAACAGAGCACTGTCCACGGCCTTCCAGCCGCCGAGATCTGCAATGGTCCACAGCTTGGTCGGCTCGGGGAACTTGTCGGTGAACTTGGCAGCGACGGCGGGATCAACGGGACGGAATCCTGCTTCGGCCCAGAGCGTCTGACCCTCGGTCGTGTACAGGTAGTCCTTGAACGCGGTCGCCTTGTCGAGGACCTTGCTGTTCGAGATCACGGCAACCGGGTTCTCGATCTTGAAGGTCGTGGGCGGGGTGACGTGCTCGACCGGGTCGCCGTTGCCTTCGATGAACAGTGCCTCGTTCTCGTAGCTGATCAGAACGTCACCGCTGCCCTGCAGGAAGGCTTCCGAAGCCTCGCGTCCCGACTTGGGCTGGATCTTGACGTGATCGTTGACCAAGGCGGTGACGTAGTCGAGACCCGCCTGCGGGTTCTTGCCACCGTCGCTCTTGGCGGCGTACGGCGCCAAGAGGTTCCACTTGGCCGAGCCGGAGCTGAACGGGTTCGGCGTGACGACCTCGAGGCCGGGCTGAAGCAGGTCGTCCCAGTCCTTGATGCCCTTCGGGTTCCCCGGACGCGTCACGATGGTGACTACCGATCCGAACGGATTTCCGTTGTAGGCGTCCTGGTTCCAGTTCTGATCTACCAGACCGGCATCGACCAGGCGGGTGATGTCGGGCTCGACGGAGAAGTTGACGAAGTCTGCCTCGGCGCCGTCCTTCACCTTGCGCGACTGGTCGCCCGAGGCGCCGTACGAAGGATTGAAGTTGACGTTCTTGCCCTCGTCTGTCGCCTGGAAGGCTGCGGTGAGCTTGTCGAAGCCGGGCTTCGGCACGGCGTAGGCGAACAGGTTGATCGTGCCGGCGCTACCGTCGCTGGCGGCGCTGTCACCACCCACGGTGTCGCTCGAGCCACCACTGCACGCTGTGAGTACCACGGCCCCCATGGTCGCGATAGCAGTGAGAAGTGTGCGGGAACGGCGTTTCATTGCAGATACCTTCCTGAAAGGACTGACAAACGAGGGTTGGTCAAACGACAAGTCCGAGACCTCTGGGGCTGATTCCATCGGGATGTTCAGACATGGAGAGCCGACGGGCAATGAGCCCTGAATCGGGGGCGCGAGTTACGCGCAGAGAAGTTCGAGTGGGGTGCGCAGCACCACCGGAGAGGTCGAACTCAGGAAATCAACAACAGGCGACGTCAGCGACGTCGAGCATGCCGACAGCAATCAACGCCAACTGGTGGCGGATTACGGGAGCTGTTGCTTCGGACACGCGGTGGACTTTAGCAGAGCACCAGCGCCCGCTCTAATCGGGAGAACTAACGGGTGAGAAGCCACGCGACGATCACGAGGAGAATCAGGGCTATCAGGGCGAGAGTGACCCGTGAGCGGGGCATCAGCTTTCCTCTACTTCTCGAGAATTCCTACGCAACCAGCCGAAGAGCGGCAGAGCGAGAACGGCGGCCAACGCGCGATCCAGACCGATGGCCACCAGGCGGCACAGCGGAACGACGACGATCAGGACCAACGCGACCTGCGGGATGAACGGGAGCCCCGCCATCCACAGCTCGAAGCTGTCCCACCAATCCGCTATCCGATCCACGCCAACACCCTATCCTTCGGACGATACGGTCCCGACAGCGTGTGGATTGGACGTGTGTCGATTCTGGCCGGATGATGGCCGAATGAGTGCTGACGACGAAGTGGTGCAGACTATTCCTCCCGCCTCCACGGGTCACCATCGAAGCAACTTTCCCCCTATCGACGACTACGCGTTTCTTTCCGATTGCGAAACCTCGTGCCTGATTGCCCGTAACGGATCTGTCGAGTGGATGTGCGTTCCCCGCCCGGACTCCCCCAGCGTGTTCGGTGCCATCCTCGACCGCAGCGCAGGCCATTTCCGCATCGGCCCGTACGGCCAGAACGTCCCGGCCGCCCGACGCTATCTGCCGGGTGGACTCATTCTCGAGACCACCTGGCAGACCGAGACCGGCTGGCTCGTCGTACGCGACGCCTTGGTCCTCGGTCCTTGGCACAACGTCGACAAGCGATCGAACACCCACAAGCGCACACCCACAGACTGGGATGCCGAACACACCCTTCTCCGTACGGTCAAATGCGTCAGCGGCACCGTTGAACTCGAGATGAGTTGCGAGCCCGCGTTCGACTATCACCGCGGCACGGCGAATTGGGAGTACACCGGAAAGGTCTACGAGGAAGCAACGGCAACGTGTCGCTCCGCCAAGCCCGGAGACCACCCAACTCTGCGCTTGACCACCGACCTACGACTGGGCCTGGAAGGTCGTGAGGCACGGGCCCGGACGCGACTGGTCGAAGGCGACAACGTGTACGTCGCGCTCTCGTGGTCGGATCTTCCCGCGCCGCAGACGTTCGACGAGGCCGCCGACAAGATGTGGCAGACGTCCAAGTCGTGGCGCGAGTGGGTGACGATCGGCAAGTTCCCCGATCACCCGTGGCGCGGATACCTGCAGCGCAGTGCGCTCACACTCAAGGGGCTCACCTACGCGCCGACCGGAGCCTTGCTCGCGGCTTCGACGACCTCGCTTCCGGAAACACCAGGCGGAGAACGTAACTGGGACTACCGCTACGCGTGGGTTCGCGATTCCACCTTCGCACTGTGGGGTCTCTACACGCTCGGGTTGGACCGTGAGGCCAACGACTTCTTCAACTTCATCTACGACGTGTCGAGTTCGGACAACGGTCAGCCACATCCCTTGCAGGTGATGTACGGCATCGGCGGCGAGCGCACACTCGAGGAATCCGAACTCAACCATCTCTCCGGATACGACGGTGCCCGTCCCGTGCGCATCGGCAACGGCGCATTCGATCAACAGCAGCACGACATCTGGGGCACCATGCTCGACTCGGTGTACCTCCACATCCGCACCCGCGAGCGTGTCCCCGAAGCGCTGTGGCCGCTACTCAAGAAGCAGGTCGAGGAAGCGATCAAGCACTGGCGCCAACCCGACCGTGGGATCTGGGAGGTGCGCGGTGAACCACAGCACTTCACGTCGTCGAAGATCATGTGCTGGGTCGCACTCGATCGCGGCGCCAAGCTGGCGGAGATGCAGGGCGAGAAGAGCTTTGCGCAGCAATGGACGGCCATCGCGGACGAGATCAAGACCGACATCCTCGCGCACGGTGTCGACTCACGCGGAGTTCTGACGCAGCGGTACGGCCACGACTCACTCGACGCGTCGCTCTTGTTGGCACCGCTGCTGCGCTTCCTGCCGGCCGACGATCCGCGCATCCGGGCAACGGTGCTGGCGATCGCCGACGAGCTCACCGAGGAGGGGCTGGTCCTGCGCTATCGCGTCGACACCACCGACGACGGATTGAGCGGCGAGGAGGGCACGTTCACCATCTGTTCCTTCTGGCTCGTCTCCGCCCTCGTCGAGATCGGCGAACTGGATCGGGCAAAGCATCTCTGCGAGCGCCTGCTCGGGTTCGCGAGCCCCCTCAAGCTGTACGCCGAAGAGATCGACGCCCACACCGGTCGCCATCTGGGTAACTTCCCGCAGGCGTTCACACACCTGGCGCTGATCAACGCCGTGGTACACGTGATCCGCGCCGAGGAAGCTGCCGAAGCCGGAGCTTTCCAGCCCCCTTTATTAACCGCCCGCGGTTAATAAAGGCGCACAGCAGGGCTAGCCGGCTACCGCTTCGAGCTGCGGCGTTATCGATTCGAGCGAGTACTTCAGCGACAGCGACGACGGAGTGTTCAACCCGGCGACAGTCGGATAGTCGACGATCGCCAGACCGCCACTCTTGACTGCGGGTAGGTCAGCGAACCCCGGCAGCTTCATCATGTCTTCCAGCGTTCCGCCGTTCGGCAGCAACACCACGACGTCGGCGCTCAGAGCGTCGACCCGTTCGGGGCTGAGCATCAGCCGGCCACCGGTAACGCCCGCCTCTTCGACGAGCTTGGGCGGCAACGACATTCCCAGGCTAGTGAACAATCCCGATGCGCCGTCCTTGGGATCGGCGACGATCACCAACTGCGACGTCGGGAAGACGTACTGCGACAGAAGCGCCGTCTTGCCCTTCAGGCCTGGCAGCCGCTGTGCGAGCGCATCGATCTGCCCGCTTGTCGCCTCGACGATCTCGTCGGCGCGCGACTCCTTGTCGAGAACTCGACCGAGAATCTCGACCTGGTCCTGCCACGGATCGACCTGGACGTCGGACAGACCGGCAATTGTCGGAGCGATCTTGCTCAACTGGTCGAAATCGTCTTGATCGGCGACGGAGAACCCGCCGAGAATCAGATCCGGATCCAAGGCTGCAATTTCTTCAGCTTTGAGCGGGACACCGAACTGCTGGATCGCCGAGCGATCAAGTTCCTTCGCCGACGCGCCCACGTCGCTCTCCCACGGGAACAGGCCACGCTCGTCGCCCATCGGGCCGGCAGCCAGGTACCCCACCGGCTGGATTCCGAGTTCGAGCAGAGCGTCGAGCCACTGGGTGTCGGCCGCGACGATACGCGTCGGCGTCCCGGTGATCGTGGTGGCGCCGAACTTGTGGTCGATCGTGGTGACCCGACCGTCCGCGATCTCGTC
Source organism: Rhodococcus sp. P4_F3_2 (assembly GCF_056401335.1). Lineage (NCBI taxonomy): Bacteria > Bacillati > Actinomycetota > Actinomycetes > Mycobacteriales > Nocardiaceae > Rhodococcus > Rhodococcus sp. P4_F3_2. The sequence goes on along the minus strand of NZ_JBFUJN010000048.1, from coordinate 46,033 downwards.
GGCGTCCGAGGACGAACATCCACTGATACCTACGACCAGTGCTCCCAAGAGAGCCACCGCCGAGAACTTCATCGCACGCACGAAAATACTCCTCCACTAGTTAGTAGAGGCTTACCTTCTCATATGGGACCCGGCTGTGTCCGACCTTGCTTTCAGGCGAAACGAGAGAGCAGACGCTCCGCATCCGCGCCGATGCGTCGAACCACATCGCCGGCCGGATGGGTTCCGTGCACGAGTCCGACAGCTTCTCCGGCATAGACGACTCCGCTGTGCGGATCCGACGGGTCGTACGCCTGTGCCAGCGTCTCCTCGTCGGCGTCGACTCCGTGCCACGCGGCAGTGAACTCGTTGGCCACCGCGCGGCCACCCCACCGCTGCGGCCACGGTTGACTGCGCGCTCGGTCGAATACCGAGGTGTAAATCGTGTCCGCACTTCCGGCTTCGACGACGCGGTCGCGGGCATAGTCCGGCCCGACCGTCTCCGGGCTGGCGAGCAGCGCCGTTCCGATCATCACGCCTTCGCCACCGGCTGCCAGGACGGCGGCCAAACCGCGTCCGGTTCCGATTCCGCCGGCTGCCAGCACCGGAAGTGACGTCGCTTCGAGGATCTCCTGCAGCAGCGGCAAGGTTCCGATTCGGCCCGTGTGACCGCCTGCCTCACCGCCTTGCGCGATCACAGCGTCAACACCTGCGGCCTCGACAATACGAAGGTCCTCGAGCGTATTGATCTGTGACACAACGGGAATGCCCGCATCGTGGATTCGTCCGACATACGCGGCGGGATCACCGAACGACAAGGTGATCATGGTCGGCTCGACGGCAATCGCGGCGTCGAGCATCAACTCGTTCTCGGGCAGCGACCACGTCATCAGGCCGACGCCGAACTTTCCGCCGATCGAGCGGGCCACTTCGGCTTCGGCCTCGATCCACTCCGGTGTGTTGTACCGGGCCGCACCGAGCAGACCCAACCCACCGGCCGCCGAAACAGCTCCGGCGAGCGCGCCGCCCGCGCGACCACCCATGGGCGCCCCGAGAACCGGGATTTCGATTCCGAACTCTCGGGACAACCAGGTGGTGACCATGCGCTCCTACTTCTTGGGCTTCTCGCCGACCGATTCCGACGTCAGGGCCGCCACGAATGCTTCCTGCGGCACCTCGACGCGACCGATGGTCTTCATGCGCTTCTTGCCTTCCTTCTGCTTCTCGAGCAGCTTGCGCTTACGGCTGATGTCGCCGCCGTAGCACTTGGCAAGAACGTCCTTGCGGATTGCGCGAATGTTTTCGCGCGAGATGATCTTCGCGCCGATCGCGGCCTGAATCGGAACCTCGAACTGCTGGCGAGGAATCAGCTCACGAAGCTTCGACGTCATGCGTCCGCCGTAAGCACCAGCGTTGGAGCGGTGCACGATCGAGGAGAACGCGTCGACGGCCTCGCCCTGCAGAAGGATGTCGACCTTCACCAGGTCGGCCTGCTGCTCACCGGCCTCCTCGTAATCGAGGCTGGCGTATCCCTTGGTGCGGGACTTGAGGGCGTCGAAGAAGTCGAACATGATCTCGCCCATGGGCAGTTCGTAGCGCAGTTCGACGCGAGTCTCGGAGAGGTAGTCCATGCCGCCGAGCTCACCGCGACGGGACTGGCACAGCTCCATGATGGCGCCGACGTACTCGCTCGGGGCGATGACGGTGCACTTGGCGACCGGCTCGTAGACCTCGCGAACCTTGCCTTCCGGCCAGTACGACGGGTTGGTGACGATGACCTCGGCCCCGTCCTCCATCACGACGCGGTAGACGACGTTGGGCGCAGTGGAAATCAGTTCGAGGCCGAACTCACGTTCGAGGCGGTCGCGGGTGATCTCCATGTGCAGCAGGCCGAGGAAGCCGCAGCGGAAGCCGAATCCGAGGGCAACCGACGTCTCCGGCTCGTACGCCAGGGCGGCGTCGTTGAGACGGAGCTTGTCGAGAGCGTCGCGCAGCACCGGGTAGTCCGATCCGTCCATCGGGTAGAGACCGGAATAGACCATCGGCTTCGGATCGCGATAGCCGACCAGCGGTTCGGTCGCGCCGTTGCGGGTTGTGGTGACGGTGTCACCGACGCGCGACTGGCGGACGTCCTTCACACCCGTGATGAGGTAGCCCACCTCGCCGACGCCCAGACCGATACTGGCCTTCGGCTCGGGCGAGATGATGCCGACCTCGAGCAGTTCGTGTGTGGTGCCCGTGGACATCATCGTGATCTTCTCGCGGGGACGGATCCGACCGTCGACCACACGCACGTAGGTGACCACGCCGCGGTACGCGTCGTAAACGGAGTCGAAAATCATCGCGCGGGCGGGGCCGTCTGCATCGCCGACGGGTGCAGGTACCTGCTTGATCACCTCGTCGAGCAGTTCCCTGACGCCCACGCCGGTCTTGCCCGAGACGCGCAGGACATCGCCTGGCTCGCAGCCGGTGATGTGCGCAATCTCTTCGGCATAGCGGTCGGGATCCGCGGCCGGGAGGTCGATCTTGTTGAGGACGGGAATGATCTTGAGATCCTTCTCCATCGCCAGGTACAGATTGGCCAGCGTCTGAGCTTCGATGCCCTGAGCTGCGTCGACCAGCAGAATTGCACCCTCACATGCTTCGAGCGCGCGGGAGACCTCGTACGTGAAGTCGACGTGGCCGGGTGTGTCGATGAGGTGGAGGACGAACTCTTCGCCGTCGACGGTCCAGGGCAGACGAACGTTCTGGGCCTTGATGGTGATGCCGCGTTCACGCTCGATGTCCATGCGGTCCAGGTACTGCGCACGCATCGCCCGCTCTTCGACCACGCCGGTGAGCTGAAGCATGCGATCTGCCAGCGTCGACTTACCGTGGTCGATGTGCGCGATGATGCAGAAGTTCCGGATCTGCGCAGGATCCGTGAACGTCTTGTCGGCGAAGCTGCTGATGGGAGACCCCTTAGTCGGACCGGCACCGGCCCGGATCCGGGCCACTGTCAACCCTCAGGATATCCAAGTCTCGGCGCCGCCGTACCAGGGGTTCCCACGGGTGGGTGATTATGCTCGAACGCTATGGCAAGCATGTGGAAGCAGATCGGCAGAACCCTCGGCGCCCTCGCGGTGGAGAAGGGCCCTGCGTTGCTGCGCCAGTTGCAGTCGTCCACGTCTCAGTCGTCTGCCTCGAAGCCGGGTCCGTCCGGCCGCCCGATCGCCGCGCGGACGTCTCCGACCGCACATCGCGCCCGCAAGGTCGAGTACTCCCCCGACCTCGACGGCAAGGCCGATCCGGGCGAGATCGTCTGGACCTGGGTTGCCTACGAGGAGGATCCGACCCAGGGCAAAGACCGCCCGGTGCTGGTTGTCGGCCGTGACGGCAACACGCTGCTCGGTTTGATGCTGTCCTCGCAGAGCAAACGCGAAGGCGAGCGTGATTGGCTCGCAATCGGTTCGGGCCCGTGGGACGGCGAGGGAAGGCCCAGCTGGGTCCGGCTCGACCGGGTGCTCGACGTTCCCGAGAGCGGGATTCGGCGCGAGGGCGCCGTCATGGATCACAAGAAGTTCGACGCGGTCGCGGCAAAACTTCGGGCCGACTTCAGCTGGAGCTGAAGCCGACCCGAACGATGGAAACAGTATCGATCAGCTGTCCAGACGGTTGAACCGTCCGAAGAGTGCTCGATAGATGAGTGCACCGAGTGCACCGCCGATCAGCGGGAACACGATGAACAACCACACCTGACCTAGTGCACCGTCCTGGAACGGCGCGACAGCGAGACTTCGAGCGGGGTTGACGGAGGTGTTGTCGATCGGGATCGAGATCAGGTGAATGACGGCCAGGGTGAAGCCGATGGACACCCCGGCGAGCGGCACGTCGGAGATCTGGTCGGTCGACGCGAGAACGACGAACACGAGCAGAGCGGTCAGGAGAATCTCGATGATCATCGCGGCACCGATGCCGTAACCGTCGGAAACCACCTGTCCGAGAAGATTCTTCTCGGCTGACGGACTGTGTGCGCCCCAACCGTTTGCGCCGAGTCCGTCTGCGGCCCGGTTGTACGCCGGGAGACTGTTGGCCACCGTGTAGATCACGACGCCGGCGACCAAGCCGCCGATCACTTGCGCGACAACGTAAATCGCCGCATTGACGGCCGAGATGCGCCCGATCACGAATTGGCCGAGAGTCACGGCTGGGTTGACGTGGCAACCGGAAATCGGTCCGATCGCATATACGAGGAACAGCAGGGTCAAGCCGAATGCGAAGGCAACTCCGAGATTGCCGACTTTCGCACCTGCGAAGACGGCAGTTCCGACCGCGGAGAACACGAGCACAAATGTCCCCACCGCTTCGGCCGCATACTTCTTCACATCCGAGATCGGTTCGATCTCAGTCAATTCCTGTGCAGTTGGAGACATATTCCCACCTTCTTCTCATCGAACGGTAGTAATGCTCACGCGCCTAGATTTGCCGGACTTTACGCAAGCCTGGTGATCTCCACAACAACTTCGAGATCTGTGGAGCGTCCACCGGAAAAGATTCCCTTCAAAGGCGGCACATCCGAATAGTCCCTTCCTATTCCGACCGAGACATGCTGTTCATTCACAGCTATCGCATTGGTCGGGTCGTATCCCCACCACGCGCCGGTCCACGCTTCGATCCACGCGTGCGATTCCCCGACCACCGTGTCCCCGACTGCCGCATCACGTTTGGGGTGGAGATAGCCGGAAACGTATCGACACGGAATGCCCATCGTTCGAAGCAACACCAAGGTCAGATGCGCATAATCCTGGCAGACACCTTTCCTGGCCGACCAGGCCTCGACCGCCGACGTATGCACTCCGGTCGTACCCGGAACATATGACATTTCACCGTAAACCCATTGCGACGCAGCCACTACTGCATCTTCAGGTGATTTATCTTTGCGCAATTCCTTGGCAATTGTCGCCAGCTTACGATCACGCGGAACATATCTCGTGAAACTCAGTTGTTCGTTGAATCGATCTTTAATCGCGTTTCCCGACAATTCATCCCAGTCGACGGTTTCCTCGGGCTGAACAAACGGTTCCGTCTCCACCACCGACAGTCCGGTCACTTCCAGCTCCGTGTGCGGGGCGTGCAAGTCGAAGGCGGTCACCGCGGTGCCCCAGTAATCGGTGTACCGATAGGAACGCGTTGCCGGCTGGGTTTCGACGCGCGTGAGGATCACCGTCTGCCTGGTGTCGCCGCGGGGTGTCAATCGCGCTTCGTTGTACGACGACGTCACCGGGGCGTCGTACGCATATCCCGTGGTGTGCACGACCCTCATTCGCCAGCTCACAGCTCTCCCTCCACCGTCGACTCCGCATACGCGGCGCCGGCATCCGTCCATGCGACCCACGGCGCAGCGTGGAAGTACTGCAATGCAATCGCCTCACCCAGTTCGCGGCAGGTCTCCTGCCAACCGAGCAACCGTCCTTGCAGATCTTCGAGCAACACGCCCTGCGGCAGAAACTCCAGTTCGCTGCGTGCGCGGCCGAGAAGCCGCGGCGCCTCCGCCCGGATTCCGACGCGACTGCCCGGCTGCGGGTCGAGTTCCTGCAGGCACTTCTCGGCCTGCCTGATCGAATGGAACACCGAGCGCGGAAAGAGTCTGTCCAACAAGATGAACTCGACGACGCGGTTGGCGTCGAGCGCTCCGCGATACGTACGCAGATACGTGTCATGTGCGCCCGCCGAGCGAAGAACACTGACCCACGCCGGCGACGACGGGCGGTCACCGGCGCGCGCCAGGAGCATCCGCACAATCATGTCGACACGTTCGATCGACCTGCCCAGCAGAAGGAACCGGTAACCGTCGTCGCGGCTGAGCGTGGAATCCGCCAGCCCCGCGAACATCGCTGCGCGTTCCTCCACATAACGGAAGAACTCGTGTGGCCCCAGCCTGCGTGACGCGCGTTCACGCTCCGCCAGTCCGTTGTACGTGGTGTTCAGGCACTCCCACATCTCACTCGACGTGACCTCACGTGCTCCGCGAGCATTCTCACGGGCACTTGCCAGCGAGTCCACGATCGATCCAACCTGATTGCGGCTGAACGCAACTAGATCGGTGAGCGAGCGTACGTCGAGCTTCTCCTCCGGCGCTTCGATGCCGAGGACACGCAGGAGCAGACGCGACGTGCGGTCCGGGTCGACGGTTGCGTCGTCGAGCAGTTGGTGGACGGCGACGTCGAGGATCCGAGCGGTGTCGTCGGCGCGCTCGACGTAGCGGCCGATCCAGTAGAGGGACTCTGCGTTGCGAGCAAGCATCGGTCACCACGCTCCGTTCGCTGATAGTTCTTGGTAGCTGGGCACTTCTGAGGTGTTCACTGTTGTTGCTGCTGCTGTTGAGAGGTGCTCAGTTCGGGTCCCTGCACCGGCTCCGCGGATTCCGGGGGCTCGGACACCAGTTCCTCACCGGACAGCTCTGGGTCCTCGTCCGAGCTGCGGCTGGCGAGCACCCATGTGTCCTTGCTTCCGCCGCCCTGGCTGGAGTTGACCACCAGCGAACCTTCCGGAAGTGCCACCCGGGTCAGGCCGCCGGGCAGCACCCACACGTCCTCACCGTCGTTGACGGCAAAGGGTCGCAAGTCCACGTGGCGCGGCGAGAGAACGTCGTCGATCTTGGTCGGCACCGTGGACAACTGCACGAGAGGCTGCGCGATCCACCCGCGCGGGTCTGCCTTGATCTTGCGGGTGATCGCGGCCAGTTCCTTGGGACTCGCGTCCGGTCCGAAGACGATTCCGTAGCCGCCGGACCCTTCCACCGGCTTGATGACGAGTTCGGCGACGCGGTCGAGGACTTGCTCGCACTCCTCGTCCAACCAACAGCGGAACGTGTCGACGTTCTGCAAGAGCGGCTTCTCACCGAGGTAGTAGTCGATGATCTGCGGAACATAGGTATAGACGAGTTTGTCGTCACCGACTCCGTTGCCGACGGCACTCGAGATCACCACGTTGCCCGCTCGCGCAGCATTCAGTAGGCCCGCGACGCCGAGAATCGAATCCGGACGGAAGTGCATCGGGTCGAGATACTCGTCGTCGATGCGGCGATAGATGACGTCGACCTGACGCTCGCCTTCCGTCGTGCGCATGTACACCATGTTGTCGCGGCAGAACAGGTCGCGACCTTCGACGAGTTCCACACCCATCTGACGAGCGAGCAATGAATGCTCGAAATAGGCGGAATTGGCGATACCCGGTGTGAGAACAACCACTGTCGGGTCCGCTTCGTTGAGTGCAGCACCCGCACGCAGCGCCCTCAGCAGGTGTGTTGCGTAATCACCTACCGCCCGCACCTTGTGGGACATGAACAGATCCGGGAACACCCGAGTCATGGTGCGACGGTTTTCCATCACATAGGAGACACCGGACGGAGATCGCAGATTGTCCTCGAGAACTCGGAACTCTCCCGCCTCGTCTCGGACCAGGTCGATACCCGCGACATGGATTCGCACACCGTTGGGCGGCACGATGCCGGCTGCTTCACGGTGGAAGTGCTCGCACGAGGTCACCAGGCGGCGCGGCAATACGTGATCGCGCAGGATTCGTTGCTCGCCGTAAATGTCCGCAAGGAACAGCTCGAGCGCCTTCACCCGCTGCTTGATGCCCTTTTCCAGCCGCGACCACTCCTGCGCGGCGATGACGCGCGGCACCAGATCCAACGGAAATGGTCGCTCCTGCCCGGACAGCGAGAACGTCACGCCCTGGTCGATGAATGCGCGTCCGAGTGCGTCGGCACGCGCGGCAAGGTCGGCGCTGCTCGTCGGCGCCAGGGCTTTGTACACACCCTTGTACGGGGCACGCACCGAGCCGTCGGGCTCGAACATCTCGTCGAAAGCCAACTCGTAGCGACCGATGTCTGAATATCCGTCGAACACTGCGGCAGGACGCGCTCGGGTGGTGGTCGAACCTGTTTTACTCGAACTTTTCGAAGGCGGCGGCGTCATAGGGCAACATGCTGCTACAAGTGGGGCTATTCGGCAGCGCGGCGAGAAATCGGGCGCTCGGTGTACTCTTCTCGACAGACGCAACGTGCGACGGTTTGGGTTCTTGGGCCCTCGGCTGGTAATCTTGCCAGTCGGTGCATCAGTGCGCCCACAGCTTTCTCGACCGTAACCAGCTAAAGACGACAAGGATTTTACGCGTGGCCAACATCAAGTCCCAGGTGAAGCGAATCCGTACCAACGAGGCGGCCCGACTCCGTAACCAGTCGGTGAAGTCCTCGCTGCGTACCGCGATCCGTTCATTCCGCGAGGCTGCGGCAGCCGGTGACAAGGACAAGGCCAACGAGCTCCTCGTCTCCACCAGCCGCAAGCTCGACAAGGCAGCCAGCAAGGGCGTCATTCACGCCAACCAGGCTGCCAACAAGAAGTCTGCACTCTCGCAGGCTGCCAACAAGCTCTGACGTTTCCACTGTGACGGTTCGCCGTCATACTGGTTCGTCTCGATAGCCGCCAGGTCGAAAGACCAGGCGGCTATTTTGCGTGCTCAATCGGATCAGAGCGAAAACCCGCCATCCATGTCTTGCACGGAATATGTGGATCGGGCTGCGACCATCTGATGATGGCGGTCAACGGGAAACGCCCTCGCAGCTGGTTGTTCACGACTGTCTTCTGGGCGGTCGTCGCTTTCGGCGTATTGGCAGCCCTGGGGATCCCTCGTTGGTGGGAATCATTGACGGTTGCAGTCGTCGGAGTCGCAGCAAGCTACGGATGGTGGAGCCGCAGGCGCCGCAGCGAATTCTGGATCTTCTTCGGCGTGGTGTGTTCGCTCGTTGCAGTCTTGGCGTTTCTCGCCGCTGGACGAGCGCTACTCACCACCGTGAAGGTGCCGGTAGACAGCATCGGCCAAGAAACAATTGTCTGCGGCAGTGTGATGAATCCGGCGCCGAACTACTCCCTACGAGTGACCGACATCAGGACTGGTGAACCAACGACACGGCCTCAGGCCATTCCGCACACCCAGTTGGAGCAAGCCTGCGTGAAACGCCTCGACTACCGGGTGGCCGAGGCCACGGCCGCCACTGTCGTCGGACTACTTCTGGCCGGCCGCGCGATCGGCCATGTTGTCCTCAGTTCTTCCGCAACGCGCACACTTTCCGCACTGCCATCTCCAGAGCGAAGGACGAGTCGACTGCGGCGCCCTTCACGTCGGCATTGAGAGCGGCGACGATCTGCATCGCAGCGCCGATCGACGTGGGATCCCAACCGCCGACTTCCTTGATCGCCTTCTTGACCTTCCACGGCGGCATCCCGAGATCCGACGCCAACCGGAACGGGTCACCGCCCCGTGCAAACGGGCCGACCTTCGCGATGGTGTGGACTGCATCGGCGAGGGCGTCAGCGAGCAGAACGTGCGCAGTTCCGATCTGGTCAGCCCATCGCAGAGCCTCGAGCGCACCCCGGGTATCGCCGACGATAACTTTGTCGGCCACATCGAATCCGGAAACCTCGGCCTTGCCCGAGTAGTACTTGTGGACTGCATCCACGTCGATCTTGCCGCCGGTATCTGCCGCCAATTGCGAGCAGGCCGACGCAAGTTCGCGAAGGTTGGAGCCGACGCTTTCGATCATCGCGGCGATCGCATCGGGAGCAACCCTCACGTCGGCGGTCCGAAACTCACCCCGGACGAAGTCGACAAGCTGACTCTTGTTCAGTTTTCCGCAGTTGTGAACCGTCGCGCCGAGCTTCTCGAGGGCCGGCGCCAACGCCTTTGCGCGACCGCCGCCCGAGTGCACGACGATCAGAACGACGCCTTCTGCCGGCTCACGCGCCGCCTCGAGAACAAGAGCTACGGCATCTTTGCCTGCTTCTGCGGCCGATTCCAGGACGATCACACGGTCTTCGGCAAAAAGAGAGGGGCTGAGCAGCTCAGCCAACTCGGGAGCATTGGTGTCTCCGGCACGCATCTTGGTCACCGGGAGATCCGAAATACCCTGGCCGCGGTCACCGCGGACGGCTCTGATGAGCTGCGATACCGTGCGGTCGATCAGGAACTCGTCGTCCCCGAGAACAAGATGCAGCGGATCGACTCCAGACGGATTACTCACCCGAAGATGGTCCCACGAGGAACCGACACGATCGACACAGACCCGCCGCCCCCGCCGTACACAGCGACGGTGCCGTCGGCGTCGGTCCGAACCACCGCCCCGCCCAACGAAACCAGTTCGTCGAGAACCTCCCCATTCGGGTGCCCGAAACTGTTGCCGTCGCCGACGCTGATCATCGTCAACCTCGGACGCACCGCTTCCAGAAAAGCCGACGACGTGGTCCGAGAACCGTGATGGGGCAGCTTCAACACATCGGCCTTCACGTCCGTTCCCGATCGGAGGATGGCCTCCTCCCCCGCAACTTCGGCGTCGCCCGTCAACAGAATTCGACCCGCGCCCGTGTGCGCCATCACCACCAGCGACTGATCGTTGGCGGCGTCCGCGGCGTCCCCCGTATCGCGGGGAGCCGGAAGCAACGGTCCGAGAACCTCCACGTTCACCGATCCCAACGTCAACTCCATACCTGCACGCAACGAGACAACCGGAACGCCGTGCGACTCGGCGACATCCTTTACCGCCCGAAAACCTGACTCCGGCAACAACATCGACCCGACTCCGACCGCAGCGACCGAACGCCCACCCAGAACTGCTTCCAATCCACCGATGTGATCGGCATGAAAATGACTGATCATCAGCAACGCGATGTCGTTGACGTCCAACATGTTCAGGCAACGATCCATCGACGTGGGATCAGGACCGACATCGATGACGATCACCCTGCCGTCTCCAGCCGAGAGCACAAGACCGTCCCCTTGACCGACGTCGCACATCACCAGTACCCACCCCGGAGCAATACGACCACCGCCGAACACGTGCTGAAAGATGAGGGCTAGAACAACTCCCAGAACGAGGACGCCGACCACCCATCTCGAGATCCGATTCCACAGCGTCAGCGCCGCGGCCAGTAAGACGCCCACGACGACCAGAGCACCGATGAGCCCTGACGGCACCACCACCGACGCTCCGGGAAGCGCCGCCGCCCGCTCGGACACGTACAGCAGCCACCCCATCGGCGGCCGGACCAGCGGCGTGACGAACACCGCGATCGGGGGACAAATCAGCGCACACAAGGCAATCACCGCACCGAACACCGTGATGATTCCGATCACAGGCCCCACGGCCATGTTCGCGGCAATCGTAACCACGCTGAAGGTTCCCGCCATGGCGCCCACCAGTGGCGCAGACACGACGAACGCAGCACTCGAGACAGCTGTCATCTCCGAAAACCAACGGGGCCAACCTCTTCGACGAAGCACGTCCACCCACACCGGAGCAATGATCACCAGCGCGCCCGTGGCCGTGGTCGACAGCGCAAACCCCCAGTCGACGGCAAGTTCGGGCATCACGACAACCAGCACGATGACGGCTGCGGAAAGAGCAGGCAGTGCCTGTTTGCGTCGACCGGTCACCAGACTGAGCAGGCCGATCAGGCCCATCACCGAGGCGCGCAGAACACTCGGCGACGGCCTCGCGACGACAACAAACGCAACGAGGGCTACCAGCGCCAAAGCAGCGCCGACGCGCGGACTGAGCGCCGCGGCTCTGACCAGCAGCAGAACCGCCCCGAGCAGAATGCTGATATTGGCGCCGGACACCGCGGTGAGATGGGAAAGCCCGGCAACGGTGAAGTTGTCCTTCACCACCGGCGACAACGCCGATGTGTCTCCGACGACGAGGCCAGGCAGCAGACCTGCCTGATCCGGCGGGAGCGCAGCCGAGCACGCAGCGGCGAAACGAGTACGCACCACACTCGCCCATCGCTGATACCAGGGCACTTCTCCCACCGCGACGGGAGGCCCCTCGGACGTGATCACGGCGAGCGTGGAATCGCTACGCCATGGCTGACTCGCCCGGCCGCGAACCGTCAGGCTCTGCCCTGGAACAACTTCGAGCCACGACGAACTGGGTGCCCGGATGGTGACCAAGCCGCCTCCGGAGTACCTGTGATTCTGGGCAGTCACCGAATTGACGCTTGCCCTGAAGAAAACCTGACCTTGACCCGCCGCGCCAGAGACTGCGTGCGGATCCTCCGAGGGTTCCACTTCGACACTCACCCACGCTCCCTCGAGGGCAGCCCGGGTCAGTGGGTGCCCCTCGACCTCGGTCGCCCGCCACCCGATGACGACACTGCATCCGGCACCGAACAGCAATGCAACCAACATGATTCGTGCCCACCCCGCAGATGTCCGGCGCACAACCGCGTAAGTGAGGATTGCCGCTGGAATAGCGCATGCCACCGCCAGTACCCACGCGGCGACCGCGCCGAACAGGATCCCCACCGCACTGCTCCCCCACACTGCGACGGCCGACGGTAGCAGCCGAGCGTCGAGGACCGGCGAGACTTCCGGTTCGTTCACACCGATACCAGCACTCGCAGTTTGGCCAACCTTGCCGGGCCGATCCCGTCGACCTCCCCCAATTGTTCTATGTCCGTGAATTTTCCGTTGGAAGTTCGCCAGGAGATGATCGCCGCAGCCGTTACCGGCCCTACCCCGGGAAGGTCGTCCAGTTCGGCCTCGGTAGCGGTGTTGAGGTTCACCAGACCAGCCCCGCCGGATTCCCCCGCGGCGGCGGGGCCGGTCCCTCCCGCAGTGGTACTCGAACTCGCTGAAACACCACCGGACTGATCGGCGGCCCCCACCACGATCTGATCACCATCGGCAAGCTTCTGTGCCAGATTCAGGCCCACCGTCTCTGCGCCCTCGAGCACTCCACCTGCCGCAGCGAGCGCGTCGGCGATGCGCGAGCCCGAATGTAGGTTGACGAGCCCAGGCGTGTGCACGAGTCCGACGACACTGACCACCAAAGCCTCAGGCGGCTGCTCCGCTACGACGCCGGTCGGTACGGGACTGGCTGATTCACCATCGTCGACAGTGACATTCTGCGCCGTGACACTCTGCGCCGTGACATTCTGGGGCGAGGGCAACGGTGGGACCGCCTGCAAACTCGGAGAATCCCACCACACGGTGAACAAGCCGATTGCCGTGGCCAGGGCTGCAACGATCGCCAACACCCAGGTCGCCGATCGGCTCGGGCGCCAACGTGTACCGCGCCAGCGCTCGGGCAGCCGATCGAACCGTGACGAGTCGGGTTGAGCCTCGTATTCGTCTTCGTCGAAGTCCTGAAGCCACTCGGGGGACCTCTCGAATGGCTGCGGGGACCTCTCGAAAGACGCTGAATCCTCGAAGTCGTCCACGGCCTGTCGCTGCCGGTAGTTCCCGTCCATCGCCGCGAGGCGATCACGCGTCCGTTCGCGCTCCTCGCTGATCCTCATGACTGGACGCTAACGAGAGACCATGCCGCCGAAGACGAGCAATTTCGATCTGTGGAGAACTCGGGGATTGTGGAGAAACGATCAGGCGCTCGGGTCGATCTCCGGCAGCGGGCACACCACAACACCGATCGCGCCGACACCGACGTGCGCTCCGATAACCGCGCTGAAGTCGGTGACCACGGATTCCGCCACATCGGGAATGCGCTCGGCCAACTGTTCCGCTATCGCGTCGGCACGCTCTCGCGCTCGCATGTGATGCACGGCTATCGCCACGCGGCCGAGACCGGCGCGCTCGACTGCCGAATCCACCAAGCGTGCAAGCGCTTTGGTCGTCGTACGTGTTTTTTCACCGAGCACGAGCTTGCCGTCCACCAGATGCAGGATCGGCTTCATCGCCAATGCAGTACCCAACAACGCGGCTGCGGTTCCGATTCGTCCGCCCCGACGCAATTGATCAAGTTTGTCGACGACGATGTAGCAGCGCCCACGACTCGCGACGTCGACCGCCCGGCCGTACGCCTCTTCGAGTGACGCGCCCTTCTCGGCCAAGCGCGCAGCTTCGAGAGCGGGATAGCCCAAACCCATTCCGGCCGACTGCGAATCGACGATTCGGACGGCTCCTCCGAACTCCTGGGCTGCGACTCGTCCGGCTTCCCACGTTCCCGAGAGTTGCCGTGAAATGTGCACGGCGAGAACGCCGTCACCGTCGCTCATGTCCAGGGCGCGTGCATACGCTTCGGACAACTCGGCGGGCGACGCTCCGGCCGTTGTCACTCCTGACAGGTCGCTCGGCATTGCGTCGACACCCTCACGCAAGTCGCAGCCGTCACGGAGCACATGGAGCGGAACCACCTGAATCCCACATGCGTCGGCCGACTCCTGCGGGATGCAGGCGGAGGAATCCGTGACGACGACGACCGGCATTCTGCTACCCGACTTCGCTCGGCGGTGATACCAGTTGCGGCGAAACCACTTTCTTCGACTCCACCCCGCGAATCGCAGCGATCATCGCGCGGGCTACACCGACATGACCGTCCCAACCCCAGTGAATACCGTCGGGGTTGCCGTTCTCGGAAAAGACGTTGTCACGCACTGCATCCGCGAGATCGACTACGGGAACGTCTTTCTCCGTAGCCCACTCGGTGATCGCGGACACCGCGGCAGGTCGTCCGGCGTGCACGCTCGCGTAGGCATCGCTGCGGTGCACCGACGGCAGGGTCGCGATCATCGGCAGTTCCGGCCGCATGTACTCCAACGCATTTCGCGAGCTTTCCAAATACTCGACGCTCAGCTTGGGCGGAAGTGCGACCGGGCGGCCCAGAGGTGCAAGCCGCGGCTGCAGCCACTGATAACCCTCGCGCACCACGCGTCGAAGCGCCGGAGGACGAACGTAGCGGATGGTCTCGCGGAGCGCGGTAGGCAATGGGGACGGTAGCGAGTCCATACCGCCGACCGCGAACACGACGGCGCCGGCCCGCGGCACCGCCGCCCACACACGAGGATCCTGAGTCAGTGCCCACCACGCGTCGCGGCACGTCCAGCCGATACGGGCGACCAACTCGACGTCCCAGCCGAGTTCGTCGGCCACGATGTTGGGCCAGATGCGTGGATGATCTGCCGCGAGGCCGCCCTTGGGGCCGAAATACGACAGCGAATCCGCGAGCACGAGGAGGACGGGGCGCTGCCCGTCGGCACTTTCAGAGGACGTCATTTGCGACACTCGCAGAAGCATTCCATACGTCGAGTCGCCACTCGATCGACTTGACGTCGCCGTGTCCGCTGAGTTGCACCCAACTGGTGTTTCCCAATCCGCCGAGGACGGCCCAGCGATCGACGGGTAGGTCGAGCAATGCCGCTGTCAGTGCCGCGATCAAGCCTCCGTGCGCCACCAGAACTACGGGCCGCTCGGCCCAGTCCGGGTGCGTGTCGAGCAATTCGTGAACTACGGGGAGGCTACGATTCGCGACGTCGATTCGGCTTTCGCCGCCGGGCGGCGCCAACGTGGCATCCGCTCGCCAGGCAGATCGCACACCGGGAGTGCGCTCGTCGACGTCATGATGAGTCAGGCCTTGCCATTCACCCAGGTGTGTCTCACGCAGACGCGTGTCGGTGAGGACCGGAAGTCCGGCGGCGTCACCGACAGCGACTGCCGTGAAATACGCGCGCCGCAGATCCGAGGACACGATCGTCAACGGTCTGCGATCGGCGATCACCGGACCTGCACTCTTGGCCTGCGTGCGTCCCAACTCCGACAGGTCGGTGTCGAGTTGCCCCTGCATCCGAGAGTCGGCGTTGTATTCGGTCTGTCCGTGACGCAGCAGGATGAGCCGGCGGACAGGGTTCGACGCCGCACTGGGCGCCGACGAAGTCACAGCGAGGGATCCTGCGCGTCCGGCTCGGAAACCGTGTCGGTCTCGAACACCGTGTTGGCATCGGCGGGGCCGGGACGGTTCTGTCCGAGGCCTTCGACCTCGACCGTCGGGCAGTCCTTCCACAGACGATCGAGAGCGTAGAAGTTGCGCTCCTCGTCATGCTGGACGTGGACGACGATGTCGGCGTAGTCGAGCAGTGCCCAGCGGCCCTCGCGGGTGCCTTCACGGCGGACCGGCTTGTGTCCCGCTTCGCGGAGGCGGTCTTCGATGTTCTCGACAATCGAGTTGACCTGACGCTCGTTGGTCGCAGATGCGATCACGAAGCAGTCCGTGATGACCAACTGTTCGGACACATCGAGCACCACCACTTCGGTGGCCAGCTTCTCGTCGGCTGCCAAGGCCGCGATGCGTGCCATGTCGATGGCTTCGGTGTTTGCACTCACTCGATGTTCTCCAGTTTCGTCTTCAGAAAGTACTTGTTGTTCTCGGCAAGCGAGAACGTGCTCTTAGTTCTCGGCTAGCTCGAGTCGGTTGCGCCCGGGACTGCTTCCGACTTCCCCGGCGCGGGCTCCGACATCGTTGTAGCTCCGTCGCGGCGCTCCGCGTCGACAGGTCGATACAGGTTCCGCTTCGAGATGTACTGCACCACTCCGTCCGGCACCAGGTACCAGACGGGGCGGTCTTCACTTGCCCGACGCCGACATTCGGTCGACGAAATGGCAAGTGCCGGAATCTCTATCAACGTGACCGCGTCGGCGGGCATGGTGTCGAGGTGACCGGCCAGATGCTCTGCATTGAGATCGAAACCCGGTCGCGATACCCCGACGAACTTCGCCAATGCGAACAACTCTTCCCAATCTTGCCAGGAAAGGATGCTGGCCAGCGCATCGGCACCGGTGATGAAGAAGAGTTCGGCGTCGGGATGGTAGGCCCGGAGGTCTCGCAGTGTGTCCACGGTGTACGTCACTTTTTCACGGTCGACGTCGACCCGAGAGACGGAAAACCGCGGGTTGGAGGCGGTGGCGATGACCGTCATGAGGTACCGGTCCTCGGCAGGACTGACGCCCCTCCCCTGCTTCTGCCAGGGCCGCCCGGTGGGGACGAAGATCACTTCGTCGAGTCCGAACCGGTCGGCGACCTCACTGGCCGCAACGAGGTGGCCATGGTGAATGGGGTCGAAGGTGCCACCCATCACTCCGAGGCGTCGAGCACGTTCCACCGATAGTCCCTTCTGCACGAGTGTCGAGCTTACGGGTCAGACCGGCAGCAGACGGGACACGACGTCGGCAAGCTGCTGGGCCGAGCGGCACTCGTGCATGCTGATGACCTCGTTGTACACCTTCGCCGCGGAGTCACCCGTTCCCCATTGCCCCTTCGGCTCAGGGTTGAGCCAGTGTGCGTGCTTGGCAACCGCAACCATCTGCGACAGCGACTGGAGGTTGGGATCGCGGTAGTTGTTGCGACCGTCGCCGAGTACCAGCAGCGACGTGCGACTGGTGATCGACTGCGCGAACTTCTCCTGGAAGACCCCGAAGGCGTGCCCGTAGTCGGAGTGGCCGTCGTAGGTGATCAGTTCGGCTTCACGCACCATCCGTGACATCGCAGACCCGAGGTCTGCGTTCGAGTCGAAGAACCGCGTCACCTCGTCGGTCGTGTCGATGAACGCGAACACCCTCACTCGTGAGAACTGCTCGCGCAACGCGTTGACGAGGAGCAGGGTGAAATGGCTGAACCCCGCTACCGAACCCGACACGTCACACATCACCACAAGTTCCGGCCGCGCTCGCTTCGGCTTGCGCTGCACCAGATCGATCGGCACTCCGCCCGTCGACATGGACTTGCGCAACGTGCGACGCAGGTCGATCGAACCCGAGCGGGAGCGGCTACGACGCACCGCGAGACGGCTGGCCAACAGACGAGCGAGTGGGGCGACGTTCTTCTTCAGTGTGGTGAGTTCGGCGTCGGAGGCCCGCAGGAAGTCGACTTCCTCGGCGAGTTTCGGAACGCCGTACGTGGCGACGCGTTCCTTACCCAAATTCTCGGCGGTGCGTCGACGCGTTTCCTTCTCGACCATCTTGCGGAAGTCCGCGATGCGCTGCGCTGCCGTGCGCTTGGCGACCTCGGACTGATAGTCGGAATTGTCCTTGCCCTCGGACCCGGCGCCTTCCTGGTTGCCGAGTAGACCTTGCAGGATCTTGTTGAGCAACGTCTCCGGGGCGACGTCGCGCAGCGCCTGATAGGCGGAGAACGACGGGCCGTTACTCGACTGGTACTGCCCGAGTTCCTCGACCATCGCGGCGGTCAGGAGTTCGGTCATCTCCATCGCCTCGTCGCTGCCGTCTGTCAGCAGTTCGGCGATCAGCTCACGCAATGCCTGTAGGTCGATCGAGCCGTCTGGCTTGCGCGGCAGTGTGACGTCGACGTCGCCGACCGCACGGTCACCGATCGCCTTGGGGAACCACAGGTCGAAGACGGCGTCGAACGTCGCCCGGTGGGTAGGTCGACGCAGGAGCGAGCATGCCAACCCTTCACGAAGCGCTTCACGATCGAGCAGGTCGAGAACCGACATGACCTGACCGGCGTCGACGGTCTCGGACGGGCCGACCATGATTCCGCGTCGTCGCAGAGCCTCGACAAAATCGACGAGGTGACCGGGAATCCCGTGCGGCGCTGCCAGGCCGCCGGGTGAGAGCGGCGACGTCGATCCTGCGGGAGCCATGTCAGACCTCAGTTCAGCCGAAGTTCAGCGGCGGCACGCACCTGGTCCGACTGGTGCTTGAGGATGACACCGAGCGTGGCGCGTACGGCGTCGTCGTCGAGCGTGTCCATGCCCAGAGCGAGAAGGGTGCGTCCCCAGTCGATGGTTTCGGACACCGACGGAACCTTCTTGAGCTGCATTCCGCGAAGAACACGAATGGTGTTGACCAGCTGCTCGGCAATCGCTTCAGGAAGCTCCGGCACCCGGCTTGCGAGGATGCGACGCTCGAGGTCGGCGTCCGGGAAATCGAGATGCAGGAAGAGGCAACGACGCTTAAGAGCCTCCGAGAGTTCGCGCGTGGCGTTGGACGTCAGCACCGTGAACGGCTTGCGGGTGGCGGTGATCGTTCCGAGCTCGGGGATCGTGACCGCGAAGTCGCTGAGCACTTCGAGGAGCAGACCTTCGATCTCGACGTCTGCCTTGTCCGTCTCGTCGATCAACAGCACCGTCGGGTCCTCGCGGCGAATGGCCTTGAGCAGTGGACGTGCGAGCAGGAACTCCTCCGAGAAGACATCCGCCTTCGTCGAGTCCCAGCTGTGGTCGACCGCGACATCACCCCTCGCTCCGCTCGCCCCGCCCGACTGAATCCGAAGAATCTGCTTCGCGTGATTCCACTCGTACAGCGCACGAGCCTCGTCGACGCCCTCGTAGCACTGCAGACGCACCAGTTCTGCGCCCGTGGTCTGGGCGACTGCGCGGGCGAGTTCCGTCTTTCCGACACCGGCCGGTCCCTCGATGAGCAGGGGCTTGCCCAGTCGGTCGGCAAGGAACACTGCCGTTGCAGTGCCCTTGTCGGACAGGTAACCCGTCTCGGCCAAACGCTCGATCACGTCGTCGACGCTCGAGAAGAACGGTGTTGTATCGGGAAGAGCTCGGTCCACGGTTAACTCCTAAAAAGGGTGGGGCAAGTCTGGTGAACTTTTCAGGCGGGTCGGGTGTGCCCGTCGCCCCAGACGATCCACTTGGTGGACGTCAGTTCCGGTAGCCCCATGGGGCCACGCGCATGCAGTTTCTGGGTGGAGATGCCGATCTCGGCGCCGAATCCGAACTGCTCACCGTCGGTGAAGGCAGTCGACGCATTGACCATCACTGCCGCGGCGTCGACGCGAGCGGTGAACTCACGGGCAGCCGAGAGATCGGAAGTCACGATGGCTTCGGTGTGGCCGGTCCCGTACTGGTCGATGTGCTCGACCGCAGCGTCCAGGTTCTCGACGACCTTGAGCGCGACGTCGAGCGTGAGGTACTCCTTCGACCAGTCGTCCTCGGTGGCCGGGACGAGTCCCGGCAGATCGCCGTGCACGACGACGTCGTGCATCTGAAGCGCTTGAAGCAACTTCGGCACGGCCGTCTCGGCGATGGCGGCGTCGACCAGGACGGTTTCGGCTGTATTGCAGACACTGGGCCGACGGGTTTTGGAGTTGAGAAGAATCTTCTCGGCCATCAGTAGATCGGCGGCCGAGTGAACATAGACGTGGCAGTTACCGACACCGGTCTCGATGGTGGGCACGGTGGCATCACGCACGACGGCGCTGATCAGGCCGGCGCCACCGCGCGGGATGACGACGTCGACGAGGCCGCGGGCCTGGATGAGGTGCGTGACCGTCGACCGATCCGCACTCGGCAGAAGTTGAACGGAGTCCTCGGGGAGCCCCTGAGCAACCAACGACGCGCGTAGCGCCGCCACCAACGCTTCGTTGGACTTGACTGCCGAGGACGAACCACGAAGCAGCGCAGCATTTCCCGACTTGAGAGTCAGCCCGAAAGCGTCGACGGTAACATTGGGGCGAGCCTCGTAGACCATGCCGACGACACCGAGCGGAACGCGCTGCTGGCGTAGCTCCAAACCGTTCGGCAGAGTGGAGCCGCGAAGAACTTCGCCGATCGGATCAGGTAGTCCGGCAACCTGGCGCAGACCTGACGCGATGCCCTCGATGCGGTCAGCGGTCAGACGAAGACGGTCGAGCAGCGATTCCTCGGTGCCACCCGCCTTCGCGGTGTCGATATCGAGAGCGTTGGCCGCGAGAATCCGATCACTTGCCGCGAGAACTGCGTCGGCTGCGGCGTGGAGAGCAGCATCCTTCTGCGCCGCGGTCAGCAGAGCCAGGACGCGCGAAGCCTTACGGGCTCGGCGTGCGGCGTCGTGCACGACGGACTTGGTGTCGGACGCGTTCGAGTCGACGGTTTCTGCGTTGGAAGTCACAGCGGTCATGAATACACATTAACCACCCACCTCCGCGGCTTGCTCGGCGGAACGAGGCTGTGACCACCCGGGACCATTCCGGCGGACCGCCTGCGAACATTTCGGCGGACCGCTGGGGAACAATTCCGATGCGCGGCGCTGTTGCACCCACCGACCTTCTTCTTCGAGTCAGGAGCCATCCGTGAGTGTGTTGTTCGAGCCTTTGACCCTGCGTGGTGTCACCATCCCGAACCGCGTCTGGATGGCACCGATGTGCCAGTACTCGGCCGACGTCATCGGCGACCAGGTCGGAGTGCCCAACGAGTGGCATCGCACGCATCTGGTGAGCCGTGCAATCGGCGGCACCGGCCTGATTCTCACCGAGGCGACGGCCGTCAGTCCCGAAGGCCGCATATCGGCAGCTGATCTGGGGATCTGGAACGACACGCAGGCGCAAGCCTTCGCCGAGATCAACGCGCAACTCGCGTACTTCGGCGCAGTGCCCGGAATTCAGCTGGCCCACGCCGGACGCAAAGCGTCGACGCAGGTTCCGTGGCGCGGCGGCAAGAGCCTGCCCGCCGACGACCGACTCTCGTGGCAGACGGTTGCCCCGAGCGCGGTTCCGTTCGGTCACCTTGCCGATCCGGTAGAGCTCACCACGGAGGGCATCGAGAAGGTCGTCGCGGACTTCGCAGCGGCGGCTACCCGCGCATTGAAGGCCGAATTCAAGGTCGTGGAAATTCACGCGGCCCACGGATACCTGATCCATCAGTTCCTCTCCCCCGAGAGCAACAAGCGAACGGACCGCTACGGAGGCAGCTTCGAGAACCGCATTCGATTGCTCCTCGAAATCCTGACAGCAGTCCGCGAGGTGTGGCCGGCCGAGTTGCCGCTCTTCGTCCGGGTCTCGGCGACCGATTGGCTGACGGAAGAGCGTGGGCTCGAGGTCGACAGCTGGACCGCGGATCAGACTGTTGCCCTGGCCAACATCCTCTCCGATTACGGGGTCGATCTCGTCGACGTCTCCACCGGCGGCAATTCACCGGCGGCACAGATTCCGGTGGAACCGGGATACCAGGTTCCGTTCGCCCGTCGCCTGCAGAACGAGAGCCTGTTACCGGCCGCCGCCGTCGGCCTCATCCGGACACTGCCGCGGGCCAGAGCCGTGCGACGGGGGTCGCAACGAGCCACAGGGCACGCGGACGCTCGATTTCCCGACCGGCTCATCGGCGAGTGGGCAACGAAAAGATGCGTGCATCAGGTACGTGCCCCGCTCGGTTCGATGATTGCGCTGGGGAGCGCATGTCATGACTACACCAGAGAACTCGATCAGCGCTCTCGAAGTGGCCGAATCACCCGATGTCTGCGTCACCGACAATGCGTCCGTCAAGCGCGCTGTCAAGGCAACGATGCTCGGAAATGCCATGGAGTGGTTCGATTTCGGCGTTTACGCATATCTAGCTACCACTATCGGAAAAGTGTTCTTCCCGGACGCGAGCGGCAGCGCTCAACTCCTCTCGACGTTTGCAATTTTTGCGGCTGCCTTCATCGTCCGCCCTCTCGGCGGATTGTTCTTCGGTCCACTCGGTGACCGCATCGGACGCAAGAAGGTCCTGGCCACCACCATCATTCTGATGGCCGGCAGTACCTTCGCCATCGGCCTCATCCCGAGCTACGAATCCATCGGTATCGCCGCCCCGATCCTGCTGGTACTCCTACGCCTGTTGCAGGGCTTTTCCACGGGCGGCGAATACGGCGGGGCCAGTACGTTCGTCGCCGAATACGCACCGGACAAGCGCCGCGGTTTCTTCGCCAGCTTCCTCGAATTCGGGACTCTGGCAGGATATGTGGCGGCAGCGGGCATCGTGACGATCATCCAGACCGTCGTCAGCGCCGAGGACCTCCTCCAGTGGGGCTGGCGCATCCCCTTCCTCATTGCCGGACCTCTGGGTCTCATCGGCCTGTACCTCCGTCTGCGTTTGGAGGAAACTCCCGCATTCCAGATGATGGAGCAGGCCGAAGAGCGCTCCCTCGCAGATGAATCCACAGGCAAGAAACTACGCGAAACTCTCGTCGACAACTGGCGTCCGCTTGTTCTGTGCATCGTCCTGGTGGCCACGTACAACATCGCTCACTACGGCCTGCTCAGCTACATGCCGACGTATCTGACCAACACGTTGGGTTACGACGAATCCCACGGACTCGTTCTGATGATCATCGTCATGATCGTGATGATGATGGGAATCAGCTACGTCGGAAAGTTCTCGGACCGCGTCGGGCGTAAACCCTTGCTGCTCAGCGGTTTCATCGGATTCTTCGTCCTGTCCCTGCCTGCCTACCTGTTGATCGGCATCGGCAACTACGTGACGGTCTTCCTGGGACTCGCCATTCTCGGCGGCTTGCTCCTGCTGTTCGTCGGGGTGTTCCCGTCTGTGCTTCCCGCACTCTTTCCGACCGGAATCAGGTACGGCGGCTTGGCAATCGGATACAACCTCGCGGTGTCGATCTTCGGTGGAACCACTCCCCTGGTGCTGACAGCTCTCGAAAGTGCAACGGGCAGCAATCTGGTCGCACCGATGTACATGATGATCGCCGCGGTGATCGGTGGTATCGCAGTCCTGATGATCCCCGAGACCGCACGGAAGCCACTGGACGGTTCTCCGCCCGCCGTGGCCACCGACGAGGAAGCACGCCGGATCATCCGCAAGGTTCGCCGCAAGAGAATGAAGGCCGATAACCTCGAGGTATGAGCACGCCTCGAATCGTCGTCGTCGGCAGTATCAACATGGATCTGACCACGTCAGTGTCCAGATTCCCCGCTCCGGGAGAAACGCTGCTCGGCACTGCCTTTGCCACCGCGGCCGGAGGTAAGGGCAGTAACCAGGCCATCGCCGCCGCGAAGGCCGGTGGGGACGTGTCCTTCGTCGGCGCGGTCGGCGACGACGGTTTCGGCACCCAGTTGCGCGGGACCCTACAAGACGCCGGGGTCGACACCGCACTGCTACGTAGTGTCGACGGCCCGAGTGGCGTCGCGGCCATCACCGTGAGCGAAGACGCGGAGAACAACATCATCGTCGTCCCGGGCGCCAATTCCTCGATCACTTCGTTGACCGAAGCAGACCTCGACGCGATCTCCCGCGCCGACATCCTCCTGTGCCAACTCGAGATCCCGGTCGAGACAGTTACAGCAGCAGCCGAGCACGCACATGCTAACGGGACGACGGTCATCCTCAATCCGTCTCCTGTGCAAGAACTTCCGGATTCACTGATCGATGCAGTCGACATCTTGATCGTCAACCAGACCGAGTCGGAGCAGTTGGCCGCGGTCACCGGTCGCGTCCGATACCTCGTCACGACGCTCGGGGCCGGCGGCGCGGATCTCCGGTCGGGCGAGGAGACAATCCACGCCGACTCCCCGGCCGTGACACCCGTGGATACAACTGGCGCAGGCGATGCTTTCACCGGCGCCTTCGCCGTGGAGTGGGTGCAGGACCAGGACCGCGCCCTGCAGTTCGCTGCCACGGCGGGAAGTCTGGCGACGACGGCCCGCGGCGCTTCGGTGTCGTCACCCACTCGCGCTGCGATCGAAAAAGTCCTGAACCGACAGCTTGACTCTGACACCGTGTGAGGTTCTAAACCTGTAGGTATCGGGTTTGTGAGAGAGAAACGGGGCGAGCAACAATGTTGAGCATCGGAGACTTCGCGAGAGCAGGTCGTGTGTCCGTGCGCATGCTCCGCCACTACGACGCCATCGGCCTGCTCGCGCCCGCGAGGGTCGACGCATCCACCGGGTACCGCTCGTACACCGCGGGCCAGTTGGCGCTGCTCAACCGCATCGTCGCACTCAAGGAGTTGGGCCTGACCCTGGCCCAGGTCCAGCAGGTGGTGGAGTCGGCGGTCACCGTCGACGAAATCCGCGGGATGCTCACGCTTCGCCGAGCAGAACTCGAGACCCGAATCCAGGAAGACACCGCGCGACTGGCGCATGTACAGGCGCGCCTACGCATCATCGAAAGTGAGGGACAGATGTCCGCATACGAGGTTGTGATCAAGTCCGTTCCGGCGCTGCGGGTCGCGGAGTTGACCGGTACCGCCAAGACGATGGATCCGTCGTCGATCGGTCCGGTGGTTCGCGGGCTGTACGAGCGCCTGTGCACCGGTTTGGATCGCGCCGGTATCGCCGCGATCGGACCTGCGCTCGCGTACTACGAGGATGCCGGTGACGACGAAAACGTCGTCGTGCATGCCGCACTACCGGTCGATGCGGATCCCGAGGGCGACTACGAGTTCGCGGTCGTCGAACTGCAGGCCGAAGCTCAGGTGGCCTCGCTGCTGCACAAGGGGTCGATGGACAACTGCCTGCCCGCCTATCAAGCCTTGGCTCAGTGGATCGACGCAGCGGGATACCGCAATGCCGGCCCCAGCCGGGAGGTCACGCTGGCGTGCCCGGAGGACGTCGACGGCTGGGTCACCGAGCTGCAGGAACCTGTTGCCAAGGCCTGAAGCCCGCACGTGTCGGCAGGGTCGTGCACCATGGGTTCCATGACCACCGCCACTGCCCCAGCCATGCGCGACGAAGCCGAGCGACTGCTCCGTGAACTCGCGGGGCCGGATGCCCGCCTACGCGAGGACCAGTGGACGGCCATCGAGGCGCTGGTGGTGCAACGCAAGCGTGCCCTCGTCGTCCAGCGGACCGGCTGGGGCAAGTCTGCGGTCTACTTCATCTCGGCGAAGCTGCTCCGGGCAACAGGTCACGGCCCGACGGTCATCGTCTCGCCCTTGTTGGCCCTGATGAGAAACCAGGTCAGTTCTGCCGAGCGTGCCGGGGTGCGAGCCGCGACCATCAACTCGGGCAATGTCACAGAGTGGGACGACATCCACGCCCGCGTCGCAGCCAATGATCTCGACGTACTTCTGGTCAGCCCCGAGCGCCTGAACAACCCCGACTTCCGCGATCAGGTTCTCCCGTCCCTGGCAGCTGATGCCGGCTTGGTAGTGGTCGACGAGGCTCACTGTGTTTCCGACTGGGGACACGACTTCCGTCCCGACTATCGGCGTATCAGGACTTTGATCGCCGAACTCGGCGAGGGCATTCCCGTCCTCGCGACCACGGCTACGGCCAACAACCGCGTCGTCGAGGACGTGTCCGCCCAACTCGGCGTCGGCGGCGAGGAAACGCTCGTACTTCGTGGCGGGCTCGAGCGCGAGTCACTTCACCTTTCCGTGGTTCACATTCCCGAGGCGACGGCGCGCGCTGCCTGGCTCGCCGACATGCTCGAGACGCTGCCGGGATCGGGCATCATCTACACGCTGACGGTTTCGGCCGCTCGCGACCTCGCAAGCCTGCTCTCCGAGCGCGGTCATACCGTCGCCGCCTACACGGGCCAGACCGATCCCACCGAACGTGAATCCCTCGAGCAGGACCTGTTGGGCAATCGCGTCAAGGCTCTGGTGGCCACCTCGGCCCTCGGGATGGGCTTCGACAAGCCTGATCTCGGGTTCGTCGTCCACCTCGGCGCACCGTCGTCACCTATCTCGTACTACCAGCAGGTGGGCCGCGCCGGACGTTCCACCGACAGGGCAGACGTGATCCTGCTGCCGGGCGCCGAGGACAAGCAGATCTGGAGCTACTTCGCCTCGGTCGCCTTCCCCCGCGAGCATCTGGTCCGCAGCGTCATCGAGCACCTCGACACCGAAAAGGCCACGTCGACACCGGCACTCGAACCGCTGGTGGAGCTCAATCGCACCCGTCTCGAAATGGTCCTCAAAGTTCTCGACGTCGACGGCGCGGTCAAACGAGTCAAGGGCGGTTGGATCAGCACCGGAGAACCTTGGGTGTACGACGCCGAGCGCTACGGTCGACTCGACGACGCTCGCCAGGCCGAGCAGGCTGCAATGGTCGAGTACCAGAGCATCACCACGTGCCGAATGACCTTCCTGCGTGAACAACTCGACGATCCGGGTCTGACATCGGAGAACTCACAGTGTGGACGCTGTGACAACTGCACCGGCAATCGCTACGACACCACTGTCGACACCACCGCCCTCGACGAGACTCGGGCGCGCTTGCAGCGCCCCGGATTCGACCTGGAGCCGCGCAAGATGTGGCCGACCGGCCTGAGCAAGCTGGGCGTCAAGCTGTCCGGGAAGATCACCGAGGGACCGGAAACCGGGCGCATTCTCGGACGGATGTCGGACCTGGGCTGGGGCCAACGTCTCCGCGCGCTTTTCGACGGTCCCGACGCCGAGGTACCCGATGCGGTGGTCAGCGCGTGTATCAGCGTTCTGGCCGCCTGGAATTGGGCCGAGCGCCCCACCGGTGTCATGGCCCTCGAATCCACGACGCATCCATTGCTGGTGTCGAGCCTGGCTGCCAAGCTGGCAGAGGTCGGGCGATAGACCGACCTGGGCACCCTTCGCTTGCGACCCGACCACCCTCCGGTGTCGGCAGCGAACTCCGCCTATCGCGTGTCCGGACTGGTCGATGTTTGGGAAGTTCCGGACATGAGTATCCATCAGGGACCGATACTTCTCGTCGACGCAATCGCCGACACCGGTTGGACTTTCACGATGGCCGCACGCGCACTTCGGCAGGCAGGTGCGCATTCGGTCCTCCCATTGGCGCTCGCGAGCCCCAAATAGCGAGTTTTGGCCCGAAATAGTCGCTCGGACAACACCAAAAGTTACATAATGTGAGCACGATCACATTCATGTCCTCACCTGGGGCGCAACGGGTTCCGCACGGCCCGAAACGGACATCTGCATGACTTCGACAGCAATGATTGTTACGTTCAGATGACCGATGAAGCCTGTTGATACGAGAGCTATCCCGACCACCGCGCCGGACGCGGTGTTGTTCAGAAGCCCACAGATCGATGACGGAGTCCGGCTCTGGGAGATCGCACGTGATTCGAAGGTGCTCGACCTCAATTCGAGTTATGCATACCTGTTGTGGTGCAGGGATTTCAGCGCGACGTCCATCGTCGCAGAGGTAGACGGCCGCGTAGTCGGATTCGTTTCCGGTTATACCCGTCCCAGCGCGCAGGAAACCCTGTTCGTGTGGCAAGTCGCGGTCGACGAGGACCAGCGCGGCAAGGCAATTGCTGCCCGCATGCTGTCCGACTTGATGGATCGCACTGCCCCACTGGGTGTTACACATCTGGAGACGACGATCAGCCCCGACAACGAGGCTTCGATCGCACTCTTCACCGCGCTCGCACGTCGACGCGAAGTACCGATAACCAGGCAGAACTTGTTCTCGCCCAAAGATTTTCCCGATGGACACGAAGCCGAAGATCTTTACACGATCGGCGCCTAGCGCACTTCGCGCTCGGCATACAGCATGCCCCGGAGGAACAAAGAAGATATGAATATCAACGAAGCAAGCATTTTCGAAACCCTCGAGTCCGAGGTCCGCAGCTACTGCCGTGACTGGCCTGCGGTGTTCACCAGCGCATCCGGATCCTGGATTCGTGACGAAAACGGACGCGAATACCTCGATTTCTTCGCCGGTGCCGGCGCCCTCAACTACGGCCACAACAACCCGGTGCTCAAATCGGCGCTGGTCGACTACATCATGAGCGACGGCATCACGCACGGCCTCGACATGTCGACAGTCGCCAAGCGCGAGTTCCTCGAGACCTTTCAGCGCAACATCCTCGAGCCGCGCGGCCTGGACTACAAGGTCCAGTTCCCCGGCCCGACCGGATCGAACACCGTCGAGGCTGCACTGAAGCTGGCTCGCAAGGTGACAGGACGTTCGGCAGTCATCAACTTCACCAACGCATTTCACGGAATGACACTTGGTGCACTCTCCGTGACCGGCAACTCGATGAAGCGCGCGGGCGCCGGTGTTCCGCTCGTGCACACGACACCGATGCCCTTCGACAACTACTTCGACGGCGTCACCGAGGACTTCCAGTGGTTCTCCCGCGTTCTCGATGATTCCGGTAGCGGCATCAACCGTCCCGCGGCAGTGATCGTCGAGACCGTTCAGGGTGAAGGCGGCGTCAATGTCGCTCGCCCCGAATGGCTTCGGGCACTGGCAACACTGTGCTCGGATCGTGGCATCCTGCTGATCGTCGACGACGTCCAGATGGGCTGCGGCCGCACCGGCCCGTTCTTCTCCTTCGAAGAGGCCGGAATCGTTCCCGACATCGTCACGCTGTCCAAGTCGATCAGCGGTTACGGAATGCCGATGGCGCTCACGCTGTTCAAGCGTGAACTCGACGTCTGGGGACCGGGCGAACACAACGGCACCTTCCGTGGCAACAACCCGGCGTTCGTCACCTCCAAGGTTGCACTCGACCACTACTGGTCCGACGACGCACTGACGAAGACAACCTTGAAGAAGGGCGCACGCATCAGCGAATGCTTCGCCAATCTCTCCGATCAGTTCCCCGGCGAGGTCTCGCACCGTGGACGCGGCCTGGTTCAGGGCCTCGTTTTCGATCAGCCCGAGCGCGCCGGCAAGGTCTGCCAGCTGGCATTCGACGAGGGATTGCTCGCGGAGACCTCCGGACCCTCCGACCAGGTTGTGAAACTGCTTCCGGCACTGACGATTACCGATGACGAGCTCGAGCACGGCCTCTCCATCCTGGCCGAGGCGACACTCAAGGTCTGCAGCTAGAGGAAGGACTCCCCCATGATCGTTCGCACCACCACCGAGATCACCGACACCGACCGCGACATCACGAGCGAGGACGGCAACTGGCGCAGCAAGCGCATCGTCCTCGGCGGCGACCGCGTCGGGTTCTCGTTCCACGAAACCACCATCAAGGCAGGTTCGGTCAACGAGTTCCACTACGCCAACCACGTCGAAGCGGTCTGGCTCGTCGAAGGCACCGGCAAGCTGATCGACCTGGACAACAACAAGGAATACGATCTCGCACCGGGGTCGATGTACCTGCTCAACGGTCACGAGCGTCACCGCGTCGAGCCCGATACGCAGATGCGCATGCTCTGCGTTTTCAATCCGCCGGTCACCGGGCGTGAGGTACACGACGAGAACGGTGTCTACCCACTGGTGGAGGTCCCCGCGTAGCGTCTAGTCATGGCGACTGACACCTCTCCACGCGTAGCGATCGGCCCCGTCCCCGATGCACTGCTCGACAGCGCGGTGCTTCGGGGCGGAGGTCTGATCAGTCCGATCGACACTGCCGACGCCCTGATCTGGGCGGGCTCACCCGAAACTTTTCCGTCGGAGTTACCGGCGTCGGTCAGGTGGGTGCAGCTGCCGTCGGCGGGAATCGAGGATTGGTTCGACTCCGGTGTGATTCCGAAGGACACCGAAATCACGTGGACCTCGGCGGCCGGCGCGTTTTCGGCCTCGGTGGCCGAGCACGCGCTCATGCTGCTGTTGGCCGGAGTTCGTCACCTGCCCGCACACATCGAAGCTCGAACGTGGCGTCAGTTCGAGTTCTTTCCCAAGATCGGCACCCTTCGTGGCTCGACGGTTGCGATCATCGGCGCAGGCGGTATCGGCCGCGCGCTGATTCCGATGCTGGCCGCGCAGGGGGCGGACAGCATCGCAGTCAATCGTTCCGGTAGCCCGGTTCCCGGAGCCATCTCGACGTACCCCGCATCCAGGATGGATGAAATCTATTCTCGCGCAGATCACTTCGTGATCGCTGCGCCCGCCACCCCGGCCACCCGTCACCTCGTTGGCCGCGCGCAGTTGGCGGCGATGCAACCCCATTCCTGGGTGATCAATGTCGCGCGCGGATCACTGGTCGATACCGACGCGCTGGTCGAGGCAATCGAGTCGGAGCAGATCGGCGGCGCCGGTCTCGACGTCACCGACCCCGAACCCCTCCCGGACGGTCACCCGCTGTGGGATCTGACGAATGCGATCATCACACCCCACGATTCCAATCCGCCGGGAGTTCGCCCCGCCGCGTTTGCGGATCACGTCTCCAAGAACGTGACCCGCTTCGCGAAGGGCGAGGCACTGGCTGCCCTCGTCGACCCGGTCGCCGGATACTGAGCACGCGGCTGAAGCCTGAATGATCCGGCGAAAGCTGCCGAACGTTACTGTGGCGAATCCGTATCCGGGAAGAAGAGCGCCCGCGCCCGGCGAGCCACCTCATCCGCAGGTACGTCCTCGACCTTCGTGCATACGGCCCACCGATGGCCGAATGGGTCGAGAAACACTCCATGCCGGTCACCCGAGAACGTATCGGCGACCGCCGTGAGCAGCGTGGCTCCCTCGGCGACGGCCCGAGCGACGAACTCGTCCGTGTCCTCGGAGTAAACGACGATGGACGAATGCACCCAGCCGTCCTGCGGCGACCTGAGACCGAAGTCCGGCATCTCCTGCGAAAGCTGCAGCATCGAATCACCGATCCGAATCTCGGCATGCATGAGAGTGCCGTCAGGTGAATTCATCGCGTCGACGATCTCAGCTCCGAGTGCTCGTTTGTAGTAGTCGAGTGCGGCATGCCCGTCCGGCACCGCAAGGTAGGGAGTGATCGTGCGGTAACCAGCGGGAATTGGGTTCACTGTGTTCATGTCTACGAGTATCGACAGTCGTACACGTGTTCTATTGAACATTTCGGACTTCCTCCGCGCCGCCGTCTCGCACACGCGCCTATCCTGGAACGGTGCCTACCGACAACAGCCGCCTCGACGCCCTTCCCGAGCTCCTGTCCGGCCGTCGCCTGGCAGTTCTGACGGGTGCAGGCATCTCCACCGACTCCGGAATCCCGGACTACCGTGGCCCCGATTCACCCCCGCGCAATCCGATGACGTTCCAGCAGTTCATCGGCGATCCGGCGTTTCGACGTCACTACTGGGCGCGTAACCACATCGGCTGGCGATACATGGACAGCTCGCGGCCCAACCAGGGCCACCGGGCCGTCGCGGCACTCGAGCGAACAGGGCGAGCCGTCGGTGTGATCACCCAGAACGTCGACCTGCTGCACACCAAGGCCGGCGCGCGAAACGTCATCGACCTCCACGGCACCTACGCGCAGGTTCGATGCCTGAGCTGCCAGCGGCTGATCTCCCGCGCCACTCTCGCCGAGAGACTGGAGGAAGCCAACCCCGGATTTGCCGAAACTGTGGCTGCTGCAACGGGAGTCGAGATCGCGCCCGATGCAGATGCCGTGATCGAATCCACCGCACACTTTCGCGTCGTAGATTGCGCCGTGTGCGGTGGGCTACTCAAGCCGGACATCGTCTACTTCGGTGAATCCGTCCCCAAGGAACGTGTGGCCCGGGCGTACAGCCTCGTCGACCAAGCCGATGCACTGCTGGTAGCCGGGTCGTCGTTGACGGTGATGTCCGGTCTGCGTTTCGTGCGGCATGCCGCCAAGACCGGGAAGCCGATCGCCATCGTCAATCGCGGAACGACCCGAGGTGACGAATACGCCGACCTCAAGCTCGAAGTCGGTTGTGCTGAAGCACTTTCCGCCCTGGTCGAGTACGACAGCTACAGCGCCACCAAGTCGTCCGCGTGAACCACGGGACGCTGCATGTCGGCCGGTAGATCGGCGGTGGAGCGCCCCAGGATCTCCTCGATCTCCGTAGCGTCGAACGCAACGACACCCCGAGCGACGGGCTTCTCCCCCGGTCCCATCAGCGACACGACATCGCCGGCGTGAAAATCGCCGGACACACCGACGATGCCCGCGGACAGCAGGCTTCGACGCTTGGACACCACCGCGCGAACGGCGCCTTCGTCGAGGTGAAGGTCACCCGATGTGTCAGCGGCGTGACGTACCCAGAATCGGCGAGCCGACAATCGCGTCGGCCGGGGCGCAAATGCTGTTCCGACATCGGCACCACTGAGTGCCTGCGCAGCGTCCGATGCTGCCGCGAGCAGCACCGGCACTCCGGAATCAGCGGCCAGGCGTGCTGCTGAGAGCTTTGACGCCATGCCTCCGGTACCGAGAGCGCCACCCGATCCGGCAACCACACCGTCGAGATCCTCGGGACTGTTGACCTCGGGAATCAGTGTGGCATCGCCCTTTCGGGGATCCCCGTCGTACAGGCCGTCCACATCCGACAACAGAATCAACGCGTCGGCGCCGACGAGATGAGCAACCAGAGCAGCCAGCCGATCGTTGTCACCGAATCGAAGTTCGGTGGTGGCAACGGTGTCGTTCTCGTTCACGATCGCCACCGCGTGCAATGCCCGTAGACGATCGAGTGTCCGTTGGGCGTTGCGGTGCTGCGTCCGTCGAGCGATGTCGTCCGCCGTGAGTAGAACCTGCCCGACGGTACGCCCGTAACGGGCGAACGACGTACCCCAGGCGTGAGCCAGCGCCAACTGACCGACGCTGGCCGCAGCCTGCTTGGTCGCGAGATCCCGCGGTCGCTTGGTCAGTCCCAGCGGCGCCAGCCCGGCGCCGACGGCACCGGACGAGACGACGACAACATCGGAGCCCGCGCGCATGCGGGCCTCGATGGCATCGGCCAACAGATCAAGTCGGTGAGTGTCGAGTCCCGCCACCAGACTGGTGAGCGCAGACGACCCGATCTTCACGACGATACTGTGAGCCGACGCTATCGACTCCCTGGTGGACCCGAGCACAGTCCCGTTCCCTCTCTTCGGTTTTCGTCCTGAAATCGCGTGAGTCAGGCGTCTTCGTCGAGCAGCCCGCGGCGGACGCGACGAGCATGCTTGCGCTCGTCGGCGCCGATACGCTCCACCTGATCGAGACGCGGGTCGGTTCCACGGCCCGTACGGGTCAGATCGATACCGGCCGGCGTCATCGGCTCCCACTCGAAGCTGACGTCACCGATGGTGACGGAAGCCCCTGGCTGAGCGCCCTTCTTGACCAATGCGTCCTCGACACCCAAGCGTGCAAGACGGTCGGCGAGGTAACCAACGGCCTCGTCGTTGTCGAAGGCGGTCTGACGAATCCACCGCTCCGGGCGGGTGCCTCGGACGACGAACCCACCAGGGATATCGGGATCCTTCTCGATGGTGAAGCTGGAATCCTTCACCTTGACCGGGCGAATGACCTGGCGCTTCGGCTCGGGCTTCGGATGAGCTTCGCGGTAGTCGCGGACCATCTTCGCCAGCGCGAATGTCAACGGTCGCAGACCTTCTCGGCTCACCGCCGAGATGGTGAAGACCGGCCATCCGCGAGCTTCGATCTCGGGTGTGACCATTTCGGCCAGCTCGGCTGCCTCCGGAACGTCGGTCTTGTTCAGGATGACGACGCGCGGGCGCTTGTCGAGGTCACCGAGTCCCGAGTCGCCGGAGAGCGCGGGCGTGTAAGCGGCCAGCTCTGCTTCCAGGGCGTCGATGTCGGATATCGGGTCACGCCCCGGATCGAGGGTGGCGCAGTCGATCACGTGCGCCAATACGGCGCAGCGTTCGATGTGGCGCAGGAAGTCCAGGCCCAAACCGCGGCCTTCGCTGGCACCGGGGATCAGCCCGGGCACGTCGGCGACGGTGAAGGTGGTGTCACCGCTCGAGACGACGCCGAGGTTGGGGACCAGAGTGGTGAAGGGGTAGTCGGCGATCTTCGGCTTGGCCGCCGAGAGAACGGACACCAGCGAAGACTTACCGGCAGAGGGAAATCCGAGCAGACCGACGTCGGCTACCGACTTGAGTTCGAGCACCAGGTCACGCTCGACACCGTCTTCACCGAGGAGTGCGAAACCTGGGGCCTTGCGAGCCTTCGAGGCGAGTGCTGCGTTGCCGAGTCCGCCGCGGCCGCCCTGAGCGGCGTCGTAGCGCGAGCCGACACCGACGAGGTCGGCAAGGACGTTGCCGTCGGTATCGAGAACCACAGTTCCATCCGGGACCTTGAGGATGAGGTCTTCACCGTTTGCACCCTCGCGGTTACTGCCGGCGCCCTGCTTGCCGTTGGTCGCCTTCGCGTTGGGATGGAAGTGAAAGTCGAGGAGGGTGTGGATGTTCTCATCGACCACGAGGATGACGTCGCCGCCGCGACCTCCGTTGGCACCGTCCGGACCGCCGAGCGGTTTGAACTTCTCGCGGTGTACGGAGGCGCAACCATTGCCGCCTTTTCCAGCGCTGACGTGCAGCACAACACGGTCAATGAATCGGGACATGACTGCCGGATCCTTCCTCAGTCAATTGCGGGTCTCACGCGATGAGCTGAACTTCTGGTGAGCAGGGTTGCTCGGGGTAAAACTGGCACTGCTTAAACAAACGATAGGGGCGGACCGGGTTATTTCAACCCTGGTCCGCCCCTATCGGGAGCTTGGAACGCGTCACTCTCTTACCGAAAGTAGAACCGGTGACGCACAACTAGCGAGAAAGACTAGACCTCAGCCGCAACGACGGCCGGAACGATGTTCACGGTCTTGCGTCCACGCTTCTGGCCGAACTCGACTGCACCGGCAGCGAGAGCGAACAGGGTGTCGTCGCCGCCACGGCCGACGTTGACGCCGGGGTGGAAGTGCGTGCCGCGCTGGCGAACCAGGATTTCGCCTGCGCTGACCGACTGGCCGCCGAAGCGCTTCACGCCGAGGCGCTGGGCGTTTGAATCGCGACCGTTACGGGAGCTGGATGCACCCTTCTTATGTGCCATGCTATTGACCCTCCTCGGGTGAAATTAGCTAGAAAGAACTGGTTACTTGATGCCCGTGACCTTGAGCACCGTGATCGGCTGCCTGTGGCCCTGACGCTTGTGGTAACCGGTCTTGTTCTTGAACTTGTGGATGCGGATCTTCGGGCCCTTGGTGTGCTCGACGATCTCACTGGTGACTGCGACCTTGGCCAGCTTGGCCGCGTCGGTGGTCAGGTCAGATCCGTCGACCACGAGAACGGGAGCAAGCGAGACAGCAGTGCCGGGCTCACCCTCGATCTTCTCGACCTTGACGAGGTCACCAACAGCGACCTTGTACTGCTTTCCGCCGGTCTTGACGATCGCGTACGTTGCCATCGGAGGGCTACCCCTTGCTTCTTCGAACTTGCTCGCGCTGCTGCCTGAGGCTTCAAATGCATCGCGACTGGTCTGGTTTATGTCACCTCGGCTCGGCACTGACGTACCGGGACATTCACGCGCACTCTAGGCACACGGAATCTCTACCGCCGGGTGGCGACCCTCCAAGGTTACGGGAAAGCAACCGTCAGGGTCAAACCGCCCCGCCGAGGGGTGGTGCTTACTACTCTGTACTGCTTCTACCAGCTGAAACTTCGGATAACGGTTGGATGTCCTCGCTCATCGCGAAGTCATCCAACCGACCGAAAGCCAGTAGTTCTTACTCTCCGTCTACCGGAGGACCTGCGGGGCGTGCTGCTGCACGCCTGCGACGGGGTCGCTTGACGACGACAACTTCTTCCTCAGCCGGAACTTCGGTGGCCGGAGCCGGAACGTTTTCCACGACCGCTTCTGCCACGGGTTCCGGAGTCGGAATCACGAAGACCGTACCCACCTCGGGAGCTGCCTCGGCAACCGGTGCCGACGCTGCCCGCGACGCCCGGCGACTACGCCGACGACCGCGCGGAGATGCTTCGGTCGAAGCGGCCGCCGACTCGTTGTCCACTGCGGATACTTCTTCCGCAGCAGAGTCCACAACAGGAACGTCATGGCGCTCAGTAGCAGCAGGAGTATCGATCGGCCGATCCTGTTGCCGATCGGCACTTTTGGATGCATCATCCCCCGAAGACGTACCGGTGGAATCAGACTCGATCGAGTCGGCCGCGACGGTCTCGTCGTCGTCGTGGTGGTGCGAGGCCATCGCCAATGCCACCGGATGAGCCCGCTTGACGGTCGCGTCGACAGCCGGAACCTCCGGCGCCGGAGCTTCCTGTCCGTTGGACTCGGTCGAAGGCGACTTGTCTCCGCGGCCACGCTTGTTCTTGCGCGAGGTGCCGGATTCGCTTCGCTGCGAGCCCGAACGCGATCCCCCGTCGTCCGAGGACTTCACCTCGACCGGCTCGGAGTGGACGATGATCCCGCGGCCGTGGCAGTGCTCACAGGTGGTCGAGAAGGCCTCGACCAATCCGGTGCCCAACTTCTTGCGCGTCATCTGCACGAGTCCGAGTGACGTGACCTCCGACACCTGATGGCGCGTGCGATCGCGACCCAGGCATTCGGTGAGCCGACGCAGGACCAGGTCCCGGTTCGATTCGAGGACCATGTCGATGAAGTCGACGACGATCATTCCGCCGATGTCCCGCAGGCGCATCTGGCGAACGATCTCCTCGGCTGCTTCGAGGTTGTTGCGGGTAACGGTCTCTTCGAGGTTTCCGCCGGCTCCGGTGAACTTTCCGGTGTTGACGTCGACGACGGTCATGGCCTCGGTGCGATCGATCACCAGGGTGCCGCCGGACGGCAGCCACACCTTGCGATCGAGTGCCTTGGCCAACTGCTCGTCGATACGGCGAGCGGCGAAGACGTCGATACCGTTGTTCGGCGTGTACTTCTCGAGTCGCGGAAGCAGGTCGGGCGCAACGGAGTTGATGTAGTTCTCGACCGTCGTATGCGCCTTCTCGCCCTCGATGACCAGCTTGGAGAAGTCCTCGTTGAACAGATCACGAATGACCTTGACCAGCATGTCAGGCTCTTCGTACAGCGCCTGCGGGTTGCCGGACTTACCGGTGTCCGCAGCCGCGGCCTGCTCCTCGATGCCGGCCCACTGAGCCTGCAGACGAGTCACGTCGCGCGCCAACTCTTCTTCGCTGACGCCCTCGGACGCCGTGCGAATGATCACGCCGGCGTCGGCGGGAACGATGTCGCGCAAGATTTCCTTGAGACGCTTGCGCTCGGTGTCCGGAAGCTTGCGGCTGATACCCGTGGACGTACCACCGGGCACGTAGACGAGGAAACGACCGGCAAGCGAAATCTGTGTGGTCAGTCGAGCACCCTTGTGACCGACCGGATCCTTGCTGACCTGAACGAGCACCTGATCGCCCGGCTTGAGGGCCTGCTCGATCTTGCGCGAGTTGCCACCGAGACCGGCAGCCTCCCAGTTGACCTCACCGGCGTAGAGAACGCCGTTGCGGCCACGTCCGATGTCGATGAACGCCGCTTCCATGCTGGGGAGCACGTTCTGGACACGTCCGAGGTACACGTTGCCGACCATCGACGCGGACGCCGAGTTGGTGACGAAGTGCTCGACCAACACTCCGTCTTCGAGGACTGCTACCTGTGTAGTCGCATGCGGCTGACCGCTGTCTGCTCGATCGCGCACAACCATGACGCGATCGACGGCCTCACGACGCGCGAG
Organism: Rhodococcus sp. P4_F3_2; assembly: GCF_056401335.1. Taxonomy (NCBI): domain Bacteria; kingdom Bacillati; phylum Actinomycetota; class Actinomycetes; order Mycobacteriales; family Nocardiaceae; genus Rhodococcus; species Rhodococcus sp. P4_F3_2. Next base: position 8,251 of record NZ_JBFUJN010000048.1, on the reverse strand, counting down.
GAACTCCGACTCGGTCAGAATCGGCGGACGACGACGGCCGGCGTCACGACCGTCGCGGCGACGCTGACGCTTCGCTTCCAGACGTGTCGAACCACTGATGCCCTGGACCTCGTCCTTGACGCGGGTCTTGTTGCGAGGTTCGCGCTCGTGAACGACGGTGTTCGGCGGATCGTCCTCGGACGTCGCAGTCGCGTCGGTGGCGCCGTCGGTGCCGGTCTTGCGACGACGACGACGGCGGCGACGGCGGCTCGATCCGTCGGCATCGAGATCGGAATCGTCGGCATTCTCGGAATCCGCATCAGCGGTGGACTCGGACTTATCACCGGATTCTTCGCCGGCAGCGTCGTCGGTTTGCTTCTCGACTGCCGCAGGGGCAGATTCCTGCTCCGATTCGGTAGCGGTATCCGACTCTTCGTCCGAGCCCTGCTCGCCACCCTGTTCACCGCGACCACGTCCACGTCCACGTCGTCCACGACGACGGCGACGCGGCTGATCGTCGTCCTCGTCCTCGGACTCGGCGCTCTCGCCCTCGGTTTGCGGTGCGGTCACAGCCGGCTCTTCGACGGCAGGAACTGCAACCGGTGCTGCCTCGGGAACGACGGTTTCGGCTTCCGTAGTTGTCTGCTTCTCTTCGACGACCGCCGGTGCAGCGGGTTCGCGGCGTGCGCGACGGCGACGCGGAGCTACCTCGGCGGCTTCGAGATCCGGCTGCAGGAACAGCGGGACCTGCGGCGCGGCGGGAGCCACCTCGGGCTGATGGGTCTGCGGCGCCTCGAAGGAAGTGAACAGATCGGACTGCTCGGCTTCCTTGCTCTGCAGCGCAGCAGCGGCGTCGAGTCCAGCGCTGATCTCGGCGACAGCCGGATCCACTGCTTCTTCTGCTGAAGGTTCTTCGGCGGCCGGTTCTTCGACAACGACCTTTTTGCGGGTGCGACGAGCCCTGACAGGCTTCTCGGCCGGAGCCTCTGCAGCAGGCTCTTCCGCAACAGGGGCCTCGGCAACCGGGGCCTCGACAACCGGCGCCTCGACAACCGGGTCTACGAGGCTATCGAGCTCGGCGACGACCGGCTCGATGGCCTCGGCCGCGGAAGTCAGCGAGGCGTGAATCCGCTGGGCAACGTCCCGTTGGAGACTCGACTGCGCACTGCGCAATTCGGTACCGAGCGCTGCGGCTTCGGCAAGGACCTGCTTGCTGGTGACACCGAGCAGCTTCGCCAGCGCGTGTACCCGCATCTTGTCGGGAAATTCCGGGGTGGTGCTGGAATCTGATTCGGTTGGGGATTGATCGGCCACGTAAGTCTCCTCAGCCCCCGGGCGCGTCCAACCCAGAAGTCGAGTTGTCACGCGGCCACGCGGGAGCGTGCTGTGTGTACTCGCACTCAGAAGTGAGTGCGAGATTGTAAGGTCTCGCTCCGCATGGTCCGCAATGCCCGTTATTCACTGCGAGCACATGAAGTGCCTGGCTGGATGGCCGTTGTCCTGTGCGCGAGCGCCTGATCATCCAGCGTGCAGAGGTCCAGGGATTTCCTGTTGACCTGGAGCAGCGATGAAAGGGCATCGAACCTAGGTGTCATCCGGTTGAACGTGCGTAAAACAAATTGCGGTTCAACTGAAAGCAGTATCCCACACCAACGCGCCTGCAACTGCAAAGGGCGCACCGATGTGGGATACGTGCCGAGAATTCGCTGTGGAGATGTGGGCCGAAGGCCCGTTCATGTGGGCCAGAGGCCCCGATCGAAGATTCAGATGGACGACAGCGCGGGGAACCACAGAGCGATTTCGCGCTCTGCCGACTCCACGGAGTCACTGCCGTGAACGAGGTTCTGCTGCGCTTCGAGTCCGAAGTCGCCACGGATGGTGCCCGGAAGAGCTTTGTCGACCGGGTCGGTTCCGCCGGCCAACTGACGGAAAGCAGCGATGGCGCGGGGGCCTTCGAGCACTGCGGCCACCAGCGGACCGGAGGTGATGAACTCCAACAAGCTCGGGTAGAACGGGCGCTCGGAGTGTTCTGCGTAGTGGCTACCAGCCACCTCTTCGGAAGCTACACGGAGTTCGAGTGCTGCAATTGTCAGGCCTTTGCGCTCGATACGGCTGAGGATTTCTCCTACGTATCCACGGGCAACGGCGTCGGGCTTGATCAGTACGAGGGTGCGCTCAGTCACAGCGGACAGCCTAAATGGTCAGCCCCGCTGGCCGGGAAGCAGGCCCTTGTCCATCCGGCGCTTGATGTCTCTCTGCAGGTAGACGAGGTATCCCCAGACGATCCCGAAGGTGATCGCCACACCGGCAATCGACGGGTGGACGAAGAATCCGAATAGTAGAATCACCTGCAGTGCGACGTTGAACCCCATCGCCCACGGCTTGCCCTGGACGCCGGCTCCCAGAATCATCAGTACCGCCAACCCGATGATGAATCCCGCGGAGGCCGCGGTGAGGCCACCGCCGACGACCGCGACAACCGGCAAAGCCAGCAGCACGACGATCGCCTCGAGGATCAGGGTTCCGGCCATCACTCCGCGGAAACTTTTCCAGGGGTCCTTGGTCGGAGGCCCGAACTCGCCGGCAGTGTCTCCGGACTCGGGGTCTCCGGGCTCGTGGCCTCCGGACTCGGGATTGGCATCTGACGGGGTACTCACGCGGGGTCCTTTCCGAACAGCGTGCGGGCGGCGCCTGCGGTCACGACGGATCCCGTCACCACCACACCTGCCCCTGATACGGCTTCGCCGGGTTCGGCGACCTGCTCGGCGATTTCGATCGCGACTTCCAACGCGTCGGCAAGCACCGGCGCCACGACGACGCGCTCGTCGCCGAACTTCGCGACGGCAATGTTCGCCAGCTCCTCGACATCCATCGCCCGGGGTGACCCGTTGTGGGTGACGACGATCTCGTCGAAGACGGATTCGAATGCGGTCAAGATGGCGTCGACGTCCTTGTCCGCCATCACGCTGACAACTCCCACAAGCTTGCGGAAGTCGAACTCCGCGGCCAGTGCGGCGGCGAGAGCACGCGCACCGTCGGGATTGTGGGCGGCGTCGAGAAAGACCGTCGGCGCACTCCGAACACGTTCGAGGCGACCGGGATTGACGATCGAGGCGAACCCGTTGCGGATTGCGTCCTGATCCAGTTGTCGATCCGGACCGGCGCCGAAGAACGCTTCGACGGCAGCGAGCGCGAGCGCGGCGTTGCGCGCCTGATGCTCACCGTGAAGGGGGAGGAAGATGTCGGTGTACACACCACTCAGGCCTTGAAGTTCGAGCTGCTGTCCACCTACCGCGATCTGGCGAGCAAGCACCTTGAACTCCGAGCCTTCACGCGCGACCGCGGCCTCGACCTCGACTGCTCGGCGCAGCAATACCTCCATGACTTCTGGAGTCTGCTCGGCGATGATCGCGACGGTGTCCACCGGAACCAAGTCCTCGCGGCCCTTCTTGATGATCCCGGCCTTCTCCTCCGCGATTCCGGCCAGGTCGGTGCCCAGGTACTCGGCGTGATCGAGGCTGATCGGCGTGATCACCGCGACCTGTCCGTCGATCACGTTCGTGGCGTCCCAGCGTCCGCCGAGGCCGACCTCGACCACGGCGACGTCCACCGGAGCCTCCGCGAATGCCGCATAGGCCATCGCAGTGAGCACTTCGAACTTGCTCATCGCCGGTCCCCCGGCTTCCTGCGACTGTGCGTCGATCATCTGCACGTACGGCTCGATCTCGCGGAACGTGTCCACGTAGAGCCGCGGGGAGATCGGATGACCGTCGATGCTGATCCGCTCGGTCGCGATCTGCAGATGAGGGCTGGTGGTTCGGCCGGTACGACGATGCAGAGCGCTCATCAAGGAGTCGATCATGCGCGTCACCGACGTCTTGCCGTTGGTTCCCGTGACGTGCACCGACGGATAGTTGTGCTGCGGTGAGCCCAGGACATCCATGAGCGCCTCGATACGAGTCAGTGACGGCTCGATCTTGGTCTCAGGCCAACGCTTGTCGAGTTCTGCTTCCACCAGCGCCAGTTCGGCGATGTCGACCGGAGTCGGAACCGAACTCTGAGCGTCGAATTGGGACGGCTCGTACGAACTCACTTGTCGGCCAACTCCTTCAGACGTCCTGTGATGCGCTCGATCTCTTCGACGGCGATCTGGCGACGTGTCTTGATCTTGTCGACGACGGCGTCGGGCGCCTTCGCCAGGAAGGCCTCGTTCGCCAGCTTGTTGTCAGCGGTGACGAGCTCCTTCTGCGCTGCCGCGAGGTCCTTTTCGAGCCGCTTCTTCTCCGCGCCGAGGTCGATGGTGCCCGAGGTGTCGATGTCGACCGTGACGGTGCCCTGGCTCAGACGCACCTCGACGGAGATCGACGCGGTGAATCCCTCTTCGGGTTCGGTCAGCTTGGCAAGCGCCGCCACGTAGGCGAACTGGCCGTCCATGCCTGCCTCCGAGAGCCCGGACGCACGAGCCGGAACCTTCTGGGAAGGCTTGAGCCCCTGATCGTTTCGGAAACGTCGCACCTCGGTGATCAGCTTCTGGGTGTCTTCGATCCTGGTGGCGGCCTGGGTGTCGACTGCCACACCGGACAACGTCGGCCAGTCGGCGACGACGACGGATTCACCACCGGTGAGCACCTTCCACAGGGTTTCGGTCACGAACGGAATGACCGGGTGCAGGAGGCGGAGCAGTGCATCGAGAACGTTGCCGAGGACGGCGCGGGTGTTCGCGGCGACAGCCTCGTCGGCGGCGAACTGCACCTTGGCGAGTTCGAGGTACCAGTCACAGACCTCGTCCCACGCGAAGTGGAACAAGCCTTCGCACGCCTTGCTGAACTCGTAGCGATCGAATGCGGCGTCCGCCTCGGCTTGGACCGTGTCGAGACGGTCGAGGATCCAACGATCGGCGTCGGTCAGTTCGCTTCGAGCAGGCAGCGGCGCGGGAGCAGCGCCGTTCATCAGTGCGAACTTGGTCGCGTTGAACAACTTGGTCGCGAAGTTGCGCGAGGACTGCGCCGAATCCTCACCGACGGACAGGTCACTGCCCGGGTTGGCGCCGCGTGCGAGTGTGAATCGCAGGGCGTCGGCGCCGAAACGATCGACCCAGTCGAGTGGGTCGATACCGTTGCCGCGAGACTTCGACATCTTCTTGCCGTACTGATCGCGGACCAGTCCGTGCAGGAACACGTCCTTGAACGGCATCTGCGCGCCGGACTTACCCGGACCGGCGGTGATCGACTCGTCCTCGGACACGTAGGTGCCGAACATCATCATGCGGGCGACCCAGAAGAACAGGATGTCGTAGCCGGTGACGAGAACGCTGGTGGGATAGAACTTTTCGAGTTCGGGCGTGTTGTCGGGCCAGCCCATCGTCGAGAAGGGCCACAGTCCCGAGGAGAACCAGGTGTCGAGGACGTCGGGATCCTGGACCCAGCCTTCCGGTGCCGTTTCGTCGGGACCGAAGCACGCAACTTCACCCTCGGGGCCGTACCAGACCGGAATGCGGTGGCCCCACCAGAGCTGGCGGGAAATGCACCAGTCGTGCATGTTGTCGACCCAGTCGAACCATCGCGGTTCCTGGCTCGCCGGGTGAATGACGGTGTCCCCGTTGCGAACCGCGTCACCCGCAGCCTTGGCGAGCGTCTCGACCTTGACCCACCACTGCAACGAGAGACGAGGCTCGATGGCCTCGCCACTGCGCTCGGAGTGCCCGACGCTGTGCAGGTACGGGCGCTTCTCGGCGACGACGCGGCCCTGCTCGGCGAGAGCTTCGCGAACCTTGACGCGAGCCTCGAAGCGGTCCATACCGTCGAATTCGGTTCCCGTGTCGGCGATCTTGCCGGTCTTGTCCATGATGGTGGGCATCGGCAGGTTGTGCCGCAGGCCCATCTCGAAGTCGTTGGGGTCGTGAGCCGGCGTGATCTTCACTGCGCCGGTTCCGAACTCGGGGTCGACGTAGTCGTCCGCGATGATCGGAATCTGACGCCCGGTGAACGGATGATCGAGAGTGGTTCCGATGAGGTGCTTGTAGCGCTCGTCTTCGGGATGGACCGCCACTGCGGTATCACCGAGCATCGTCTCGACGCGAGTGGTCGCGACGATGACGTGCGGCTCGTTGTCGTCGAGCGAGCCGTAGCGCAGGGAAACCAGCTCACCCTCGACGTCCTCGAACTTCACCTCGATGTCGGAGATCGCGGTCTGCAGCACCGGCGACCAGTTCACGAGACGCTCGGCGCGGTAGATCAGACCCTCGTCGAACATGCGCTTGAAGACGGTCTGAACGGCGCGCGAGAGGCCCTCGTCCATCGTGAAACGATCGCGACTCCAGTCGACACCGTCACCGATGCGCCGCATCTGGCCCCCGATGGTTCCACCGGATTCGCGCTTCCAGTCCCAGACCTTGTCGATGAAGAGCTCGCGGCCGAAATCTTCCTTTGTCTTGCCGTCGGCAGCGAGCTGCTTCTCGACGACGGACTGCGTGGCGATACCGGCGTGATCCATGCCAGGTAGCCACAGCACCTCGTAGCCCTGCATCCGCTTGCGACGGCTGAGCACGTCCATGAGGGTGTGATCCAGGGCATGGCCCATGTGCAAGCTGCCCGTGACGTTCGGGGGCGGCAGCACGATGGAGTAGCCGGGCTTGTCGCTGGTCGCGTCGGCCTGGAAGTACCCGGCGTCTACCCAGCCTTGATACAGATCGGCCTCTACAGCGCTGGGGTCCCAGCTCTTGGGTAGGGCGTCGGCGGGGGTCTGGGGGTTCTCTGGAGCTGCACTGGTCACCACTTGATCCTAATGACTCCCCCGTCGTGAACGAATTCGCCCGTCGGCCGCCGCGGCGCACACGAACGACTGCCCCGCAGTCCGGGGTCAGCCGAACAAACGATATTCACCGATCCGCTCCGCTGACAGGATCGCTCTGAAGGACGACCGACCAACTACCTGTGGAGCAAATATGTTGAACAACTGGAGTTCTCGCCGTCCCGGCGTTCGAACCTTGGCGGCGGCCGCGACGATCGGAGCGGCGGTTGCCCTCGTGCTTCCGGCGACTGCGTCCGCTGCCCCCGGCATAGAAGAAAGCGTGCAAGGAAGCATCGACAGTGGCAGCGCCACGATCAACGGAAGCGTCGGCGATATCGGGAACGACATCGCAAACGGCATCGCCAGCGGCAGCGTGGGCGACATCGTCGGCGGGATCGCCACTGGGAACCTCAACGACGTTCTCGGCGGCCTGAACGCCGGCTCGACCAGCGCGACGGACATCGTCAACGGCCTGGCCAGTGGCAACGTCAGGGACATTCTCAGTGGCCTGGCCAGCGGCAGCGGCGGCGGCGGATCGTTTGCACCCATGCAGCGCTGCGACGCCTCGACCGTCTCGGGCGGCGCAGGAATCACCAGCACCAAGCACGAACTCGGCCGCGGTGGCCCGACCTCGTTCGTGCTCGGCTACGAGACCGAAAACGTCCCGGACCTGATCGAGGTGTACTACGAAGGTCGGTTGATCCACAGCACCGGATACATCGGCGACAACATCAACGAGGGAACTGGTTCAGCTGTCGTCAACGTGCCCGCCGGTGGGGCGTCGTCCGTTCTGGTTCGCGTCACGGGCCCTGACCACACCGAGTGGTCGTACACCGTTCGTTGCCCCGGCGCCTGAGTCCGGTCCGGATCCGCGCGAAGACGATCGTGCCTCGTTCGGCTGCTTCAGCCGAACGAGGCATGCGCGCGTTCAGCCCAGAATCTCCGGCAGCGCGACATCTTCGCCGAGAACGTGCTCGGAGAGGAACGCGGTGACCACCTCGTACCAGATCTTGGTGTGCTGTGGCTTGAGCACCCAGTGATTCTCGTCGGGGAAGTACAGGAAGCGATGGTCCGTTTTCCCGTCGTCGTCGGCGGGCAGACCTGACTCGGCGAGCAGTTCGTACCAGAGTCGCAAGCCCTCACCGATCGGAACCCGGTAGTCCTTGTCGCCATGGATGACCAGCATCGGAGTCGTGATGTCCGCGACGTACAGGTGTGGCGAGTTCTCGACGGCCATCTCCGGCGACATCTCGCGTTGCCAGTACCAGGCCGCGTCCGTCGTCGGGCCGAATTGATCGAGTGCCCAGAGGCTTGCGTGGGTGACGATCGCGTCGAAACGGTTGGTATGGCCGGCGATCCAGTTGGCCATGTAACCGCCGAACGAACCACCCATCGCGCCGGTTCGCTTGGGGTCGATCTCGGGCTGCGCGACGGCAGCATCGGTGATCGCCATCAGATCGGTGAAGGGCGCCTTGCCCCACTG
>NZ_JBFUJN010000047.1:0-28485 GCF_056401335.1 Rhodococcus sp. P4_F3_2 | reverse complement strand
GTTCTGCTTCGGAGTTGGTGGTGGCTGCTGCTTTTGCGGTGGTTTTGGGGTGTGAGTCGCGGGTTGGTGTGGATGATGATTTCTTCGAGTTGGGTGGTAATTCGCTCAATGCGACCCGGCTCGTCAGCCGCATCAACGCAGACCGAGGCACTGACATACCGCTGCGGGCCATCTTCGACTCGCCGACGGTAGCCGAACTCGCTGCGGTTCTCGACGCCTCATCATCCTCGAGTAGGCCGGCCCTGACAGCCCGGGTACGCCCGTCGGCGGTCCCGTTGTCACCGGCTCAGTCCCGGATGTGGTTCCTCAACCGCTTCGAACCTGAGTCGTCGGCATACAACATGCCAGTGGTCCTTCGCCTCTCCGGCGCCCTCGACGTATCGGCGCTTGGTGCGGCAGTGGGTGATCTGGTGCTGCGCCACGAAGTTCTCCGGACGGTCTACCCTGAAGTGGACGGCATCGGTTTCCAGAGAATTCTCTCGCCGGATGACGCGGCCGTGGACATGACGATCGAGTATGTGTCCGAAAGTGCTCTCCTCGTACGAGTTTCCGAAGTCCTCGGCGCCACTTTCGACGTCACGTCCGAAATTCCCATGCGAGCTCATCTGTTCCAGCTCGACGAGTTTGAGTACGTCCTGGCGATGACGGTGCATCACATTGCGGGTGACGGTTTCTCGATGGGTCCGTTGACGCGTGATGTGATGGTGGCGTACGAGGCGCGGTCCCGAGGTATGGAGCCGTTGTGGGCGCCGCTCGAGGTGCAGTACGCGGATTACGCGCTGTGGCAGCTCGAGACGTTGGGTTCGGAAGAATCGTCGACCTCACTCGTCACACGACAGTTGGACTTCTGGCGCAGCGCTCTCGACGCAATACCGTCGGTGATCGATCTGCCGCTGGACCGACCTCGTCCCGTGGAAGCCTCCGGCCGTGGAGCCATGTTCTCGGCCCATCTGAGCCCCGAGGTGAACGCGCAACTGGAGAAGGTCGCGCGTGACAACGGCGCTACGTCGTTCATGGTGTTGCATGCCGCGCTCGCTGTTGTGCTTTCGCGCTACAGCGGTGAATACGACGTAGTTGTGGGAACTCCTGTTGCGGGCCGAGGAGAACGTGCACTCGACGATCTGGTCGGCATGTTCGTCAATACCCTCGCACTACGTTCCGTGGTGTCGCCCGGCGCTCGGTTCGCGGAATTGCTCGAATCGGTTCGAGAATTCGACCTCCAGGCGTTCGCGAACGCCGACGTTCCGTTCGAGCGCCTGGTCGAAATACTCGATCCGGTTCGTTCGCAGTCGTACTCGCCCATTTTCCAGGTCAGTTTGACCCTGCAGAACATCGCATTGACCGAACTCGAGTTCGACGGCATACGTATCGCCGAAGTCGACAACGTCGTGACCACTACACAGTTCGACCTGGACTTCGTGTTCAACGAAGCACTCACCGCCGACGGGTCTCGCGGGGGTCTGGACCTACATCTGACCTATGCCACCGATCTCTTCGACGAGGCAACCGCAGCGCGATTGGTCGATGCATACGTCGCAGTGGTGAGCGCTGCAGTGGCGGACACGTCCACCATCGTCGAGATGTTCGAGGTGGAGTCTGTGGTGGAGCGTGGGTTGGTGTTGGGGGGTGTGAATGAGACGGATCGTTGTGTTGACGGTGTGACGTTGGCGGATTTGGTGGCGGCTTCGGTTGAGGTGTCGTCGGGTCGTGTGGCTGTGGTGTTCGGTGATGTGGTGTTGTCGTATGCCGAGTTCGGTGTGCGGGTGAATCGGTTGGCGCGGTGGTTGATCGGGCGTGGTGTGGGGCCGGATGTTTTGGTGGGTCTTGCGGTGGAGCGTTCGGTGGAGATGATCGTGGCGATGCATGCGGTTGTTGCTGCGGGTGGTGCGTATGTGCCGATTGATCCGGAGTTGCCGGTGGAGCGGATCGGGTTTGTGGTTGATTCGGCTGCGCCGCAGCTTGTGTTGACTGTTTCTGCGTTTGTGGGTGTGTTGCCTGTGGGTGTGGATGTTGTTGTTCTCGATGGTCTTGATGTGGGTGGGTTTTCGGGTGGTCGGGTTTCTGATGGTGATCGGGTTGCGCCGTTGCGGTTGGGTAATGCGGCGTATGTGATGTTCACGTCGGGTTCGACGGGTCGGCCGAAGGGGGTGTCGGTCAGTCATGGGGCGATTGTCAATCAGTTGGCGTGGTTGGCTGGGGAGTACGGGGTGGGTGCTGATGATCGGGTGATGGCGCGTGCGCCGTTCACGTTCGATGTGTCGGTGTGGGAGTCGTTTTTGCCGTTGACGGTGGGTGCGCGGTTGGTGGTGACGCGGCCGGGTGGGCATCGTGAGTTGGATTATCTTGCGGGTGTGATGGTCGAGCATGCGATTTCGGTGGCGGAGTTCGTTCCGTCGGTGCTTGCGGCGTTGGTGGCTGATGGTTTTGGTGGTGCGTTGGGTTCGTTGCGGCATTTGTTTGCCGGTGGTGAGGAGTTGTCGCCGGAGCTTGCGGTGGCGTTGGGTTCGTTGACGTCGGCTGCGGTGCATAACACGTATGGTCCGACGGAGGCGGCGATTACGACGACGGCGCATCGGATTGTGGGTTCGGTGTCGGGGGTGGTGCCGATCGGGACGCCGGTGTGGAATACGCGTGGGTATGTGTTGGATTCGCGGTTGCGTCCGGTGCCGGTGGGTGTTGCGGGCGAGTTGTATCTCGATGGTGCGCAGTTGGCTCGTGGTTATCATCGGCGTCCGGATTTGACGTCGGATCGGTTTGTGGCGAATCCGTTTGTGGTGGGTGCTCGGATGTATCGCACTGGTGATCGTGTGTTGTGGAGTGCTGCTGGGTCTTTGGTGTATTTGGGTCGGTCGGATTTTCAGGTGAAGATTCGTGGGGTGCGGATCGAGCTCGGTGAGATCGAGTCGGCGTTGGGTGCGTTGCCGGGTGTTTCTGGTGCTGTGGTGGTGGTGCATGGGGGGAGTCGTCTGGTCGGGTATGTGACGGCTGGGTCCTCGGTCGATGCGGAAGTTTCGGTGGATTCGGTGGGGGCGCGGGCTGCGGTGGGGTTGGTGCTTCCGTCGTACATGGTTCCGGATGTGGTGGTTGTTGTTGACGAGTTCCCGTTGTCGAGTGCGGGGAAGTTGGATCGGAAGGCGTTGCCGGAGCCTGTTTTCGGTGTGCGGGTGTTTCGGGCGCCTGGTTCTGCTTCGGAGTTGGTGRTGGCTGCTGCTTTTGCGGTGGTTTTGGGGTGTGAGTCGCGGGTTGGTGTGGATGATGATTTCTTCGAGTTGGGTGGTAATTCGCTCAATGCGACCAGACTTGTCAGCCGCATCAACCAACACGCTGGTACCGCGTTGCCGCTTCGGACGTTGTTCGATCACCCCTCTGTGGCGGAACTTGCTGTTGCACTGGACAATGCAGAGCGTGCCGACAGGCCTGCCCTCGAGGTGCAGACTCGTCCGGAGCAGATCCCGCTTTCACTTGCACAGAATCGGATGTGGTTCCTCAATCAGTACGATGTCGAATCTGCGGCATACAACATCCCGTTGGCCATCCGACTCGCCGGCACCGTTGACGTTCCGGCGCTTCGCGGCGCCTTCGGTGATGTTCTGACGCGCCATGAGTCGCTGCGAACAGTGTTCCCCGACAACGGTGACGGCCCCGTCCAGGTGATCCTGACACCCGAGGACGTCGAGTTCGATCTGAGCCCGATCGACGTCGACCGTGGCGACCTCGACACTCGCATTCTCGAGGTCATGTCCGAAGGTTTCGACGTCACTGCTTCCGTGCCGATTCGCGTGAAGTTGTACCGCGTCGAGGAATTCGAGCATGTACTGGTGATGTCGGTGCATCACATCAGTGCGGACGGCGTGTCCATGACGCCGTTGGCTCGCGACGTCATGATCGCCTACTCGGCACGGTTGACCGGCCAGGCCCCGTTCTGGGCGCCGCTGGAGATCCAGTATGCCGACTTTGCGCTGTGGCAGCGGGTGCTCCTCGGTGACGAGGCTGACCCGAAGAGCATCGCATCGACTCAGATCGATTACTGGAAATCAACATTGAACGGGATTCCGGAACTGCTCGAGCTTCCGGCCGATCGACCGCGACCGGCGGTGGCCACCCAGAACGGTGCGATGGTTCGCTTCGACATCGCGTCCGAGATCATGGATCGCGTTCGTGAGGTCGCCGATCACCACAACGCAAGTGTGTTCATGGTGATTCACGCTGCGTATGCGGCACTGTTGGCGAGAGTGTCGGCGAGCACCGACATCATCGTCGGCACGCCCGTGTCCGGACGAGGCGAAGCGGCTCTCGAGGATCTCATCGGAATGTTCGTCGGCACGGTCGTCCTGCGAACGGAGGCCGACCCCGCACTGACGTTCGCGCAGTTGGTCGACCAGGTGCGTGACCGAGATCTGAGTGCGTTCGGCAACGTCGATGTGCCTTTCGAGAGACTGGTGGACGCTCTGCAACCTGTTCGCTCACAGGCTCACACACCGCTGTTCCAAGTCACGTTTGCCTACGAATATATCGAAGACGCCACGTTCGAGCTTCCTGATCTGCGGGTGTCCGCCGTCGAATTCGACGTCACTCCAGCTCAATTCGATCTTGCCTTGACGTTGTTCGAGACCACGGAATCTACCAGCGGCGCAGACACCGAGTCGGTAGCGGTTAGTGGCTCGCTGACCTACGCGACGGATTTGTTCGACCGTTCCACGGCTGCGTCGTTCGCCGACCGATTCGTCATGATGCTCGAGCAGCTGACGCGGGATCCCGCGAGAGTAATCGGGGATATCGACGTCCTGAATCGGGACGAGCAGAACCTACTGGTGCCGGTGCGAGGACTTACGGCGGCGCATCCCGCGACTCTGTCCGAGCTGATTTTTGCTGCGGTCTCGTCGAATCCAACGGGGATCGCCTTCCTGTGGAATGGCCGCGCCGTCCCCTATACCGAGGCCGACGAACTCTCGACCCGCCTCGCTCACGTCCTGCTGCGACGCGACATCACACCGGAAACATTTGTTGCGCTGGCTCTTCCACGATCGCTCGAATCCGTCCTCGCAGTCTGGGCGGTTGCCAAGACGGGTGCCGCATATCTGCCGGTCGACCCGAGCTATCCGGCCGATCGCATCGACCACATTCTCGAAGATTCTCGAGCGAGGTTGGGTGTGACGATCGCCGAGCAGCGTCAGTTCCTGCCCGACGACGTCGAATGGTTGGTTCTCGAGGACATCGCCGAAGAACTGGCGGCAGCCCCGGTGAGCGCGAGCTGGCCGCCGGTGCGGATCGACAATCCGGCGTACATGATCTACACGTCGGGTTCGACGGGCAAGCCCAAGGGCGTGGTTGTCACTCATTCCGGTCTCGCCAACTTGGCGGCCGAACGGCGTGAGCACTACCAGATCACGCCCGACGCCCGGTTCCTGCACACCGCGTCACCCAGCTTCGACATGGCTGTCGGCGAAATGATCTCCGCGCTCTCTGCTGCAGCAACATTGGTGATCGTTCCGGTGACCACGATCGGTGGTGACGACTTGGCCGAGTTGTTGGACTCGCAACGAGTCACTCACGCTCTGATCACCCCGGCCGTTCTGAGCACGATCGCCCCCCACGACCACGAACATCTTCGCGTTCTCGGTGTGGGCGGTGAAGCGGTATCCGCTGAACTGGTCGATCGTTGGCAGCCAGGGCGAACGATGCTCAACGGCTACGGACCGACCGAGGCGACCGACATCTCCACAGTTGCAGACCTCGAAGCGGGACAACCTGTCACGGTCGGTAAACCTGTGCGCGGATTCCGGACCCTGATCCTGGACACTCGACTGCGACCGGTGCCGATCGGTACGCCTGGTGAACTGTACGTGGCGGGGCCAGCTTTGGCTCGCGGTTACCACAACCAACACATTCTCACCGCAACACGATTCATCGCCGATCCCCACGGTGATCCTGGACAGCGCATGTACCGGACCGGTGACATCGCTGCCTGGACGGCCGATCTCACCATCGAGTACCGCGGACGGATCGACAGTCAGGTCAAGATCCGAGGTCAACGCATCGAACTCGGTGAAATCGAGACGGTAGCAACACAGTGCGACGAGATCGCGCAATCCGTGGTGCTTGTCGTCGAGACTGCACTGGGCAAGCGGCTGGCGGCATACCTGGTGCCGCAAGCTGGGCGCGTGATCGATACCGAGTCCGTAAGGCGCTATCTGGAGTCCGCGCTGCCACGACCGATGGTGCCCGACGCGTATGTCGTGCTGGACGCTCTACCGGTGACCGTGAACGGAAAGCTTGACCGCAAGGCTCTTCCCGCTCCGACGTTCTCCGCGTCGAAGGTGCGCTATCGAGCACCCGCGTCCGAGACGGAAGAGATCCTCGCTTCGCTGTTCGCAGACCTGCTCGGTGTCGAGGCGGTGAGCGTCGACGATTCGTTCTTCGGGCTCGGCGGCGACAGCATCGCATCCATCCAACTGGTCTCCCGAGCGAAGGCTCGTGGTCTCGTGATGACCCCACGAGACGTCTTCGAACAGAAGACTGTTGCCGCGCTGGCACAGGTCGTTTTGCGATCTGACGCGCCGGCGCAGAGGGTACTTGCCGAACTGCCGGGCAACGGTGTCGGAGAGTTGCCGCTGACGCCGGTGATGCGCATGGTGCTCGGCAGCACCGATCACTTCGATCGCTACTCACAGTCGATCGCACTGGATCTGCCAGTCGGCGTCGATCAGGCGGGGATCGTCGCCACGGTGGCCGCCGTCGTCGATCACCACGACATGCTTCGGTCGACCTTGCACAGCAAAACTTTGCACGTGGCCGAGCCCGGAAGCGTGGACGTGGCCGCACGTGTGCGGAAGGTCGACTTCGATCCCGCTGCCGTCGACAGCGCGGAAAGCTTGACCGAATTGGCACGATCCCAAGTGGAACTGGCTCGACGAGAACTTGATCCGCGCGGCGGTGTGATGTTCGCGTGCGTCTGGCTCGCGCCGGTGGGTGACGCGGAAAAGGTGACCGGGCGACTGCTCGTCGTGATGCACCATCTGGTCGTCGACGGAGTGTCGTGGCGAATCCTGGTGCCGGACTTCATGACCGCGTGGGCACAGATCTCCAATGGTGCGCCGGCGCAGCTGGCACCTGTCGGCACGTCGATGCGTCGCTGGGCACATGCGCTGCAGGACAGTGCAGTTGGGGCGACGGCAGACCTGCCGACGTGGCGGGCAATCGTCGACGGCGAGGACCCGGATCTGGGATCGGCGCGCTTCGACCCCTCGCTCGATCTGGTCGCAACTGTCCGCGACATCGAGGTGCGCGTCGACGCGTCGACGACTCAGGCACTGCTGACCGAGCTTCCGGCCGCGTTCCGTGGCGGCGTGAACGACGGTTTGCTGACAGCTCTGGCGCTTGCAGTCACTCGGTGGCGTCGCGAACGAGGCGTGCACACCACATCGACGCTCATCCAGATGGAAGGTCACGGGCGAGAAGAGCAGACTGCACCCGGTGCTGACCTCTCGCGTACCGTCGGTTGGTTCACCAGCGTCTATCCCGTGCGCCTCGAACTCGGTGCGCTCGACATCGACGACGCCATGCGCGGCGGCGTCGCGGCGGGTCGGGCCGTCAAGTCGGTCAAGGAACAACTGCTCGCCGTGCCCGGTCGTGGCATCGGCTACGGGGTCCTCCGATATCTGACCGACAGCGATACGGCCGGCAGCGACATGACCGGCAGCGACCCGGGTACACCACTGCTGGACAGCATGCCGCAAATCAGTTTCAACTACCTCGGTCGCGTGTCTGCCGGCAACGTCCCGGAGGAGTTCGCCGATTTGGGGTGGACTCCGTCCGTGGATGTCGGTGACATCGAAGGCCCCGGAAACCCCGACATGCCTGCCGCCGCAGTTCTCGACATCAACGCGATAGTCACAGACATTTCGGGTGATGCCGAGTTGTCCGCGACGTTCTCCTACGCCGGACGCCTCCTGACCGAAACGGACGTCCGAGGCTTGGCGCAGTACTGGGCGAGCGCGCTGCGGAGCCTGGTCTCCCACGTCGGCAGAGGCGCTGGGGGAGGCCTGACGCCTTCCGACGTTCCGTTGGTGACGGTCTCTCAAGAGGACATCGATGTCTGGGAAGACCGGTATCCGCTGGTCAGTGACATTTGGCCACTGTCGCCGTTGCAGCACGGACTTGCCTTCCACTCGTTGCTCGCCGGCAACAGTGCCGACGTTTATCAGACCCAGATGGTTCTGGAGCTGACAGGAACTGTCGATCCGATACGAATGAACCGGGCCGTGACTGCTCTGCTGAACCGTCACGACAACCTACGGACCGCCTTTGTCGCCGATCTGTCCGGCGAACTCGCGCAAATCGTTCTCGGTGAGGTCGATGTCCCGTGGCGTGTGGTCGACCTCGGTGCCGAGCCTGCGAGTGAGCGCGAAGCTGTCTACGAGCGAACCCTCGCGCGTGATCGATCCGAGCGTTTCGATTTGGCAACACCGCCATTGCTTCGGTTCACGCTCATCACACGAGATCCCAGTCGACACGCGCTTGCAGTGACACTGCACCACATTCTTCTCGACGGGTGGTCGATGCCGCTTCTGATGAAGGACCTGATGGTTCTTTACGCAACGCACGGCGACGAGTCGGTGCTTCCCCGCGCAGCGTCCTATCGTAATTACCTGTCCTGGTTGAATTCTCGGGACGCTGCGGAATCCGAGTTGGCGTGGGCCGAGGCGCTGTCCGGGCTCGAGCAGCCGACCCTGCTCGCCGGGGAACGGTCTGCTGGTTCGAGTGCCGGCACCGTCGAGTCGGTTGTGACTCAGGTGGAGCCCGAACTCGCCGAGCAGCTCGGTGCCTTCAGCGCCGACAACGGCGTCACATTGAACACCATGATGCAGGCCGGTTGGGGAATCCTGCTGGCGCGCCAGCTGGGTCGAACGGATGTCGTGTTCGGTGCAACCGTGTCGGGTCGTCCTCCCGAGCTCGATCATGTCGAGTCGATGGTCGGCCTGTTCATCAACACGCTGCCCGTCCGGGTCACGATCGACCCCGCGGAGTCTTTGCGTTCCTTGCTCTCACGGCTGCAGGCAGAACAGGCGGCGCTTCTCGAGCACCACCAACTCGGACTGACGGAGATCGTCAAGAGCGTCGGAAATGCCGCTGACTTCGACACGTTGACCGTCTTCGAGTCGTACCCCGTCGATACGGAAGGTATCGCTGCAACGAGCTCGATCGACGGCATGACGGTTACTGCGATCACCGGTGACGATGCGACCCACTATCCGTTGACACTTACCGTTGTCGCTGATGACGGCATTTCATTCACGCTAAAGTATCAGCAGGATGTCTTCGATGCGCCGACGATCGAGGTTCTGCGCGAGAGGATGCTTCGGATCCTGCGTGCATTCGTGGAGTTGCCGGACACCGCTGCCGGAATCCTGGATGTTCTGGGGCCCGACGAGCGTCGCCTGCTTGTCCCGGTATCGGGCCTGCCGGCTGCGCCCAGCGCAACCCTGGCTGATCTCATCGCTTCCGCCGTCACACAGAACCCCGACGGAATCGCGATCTGGGCCGACGGGCGTGCGTGGACATACCGTGAAGCGGACGCCTGGTCGAACCGCCTTGCTTCCATCCTGCTCGATCACGGAGTCGGTCCGGAAACCTTTGTAGCCGTGGCACTCCGGCGATCGGCAGCGTCCGTGATGTCGGTGTGGGCAGTGACGAAGACCGGCGCCGCCTACTTGCCCGTCGATCCTGACTATCCGGTTGAGCGGATCGAACACATGATCACAGACTCCGGTGCTGTCATCGGCATCAGCCGAGGTGGGAATCAACTTCCCGATTCGGTGCGCTGGCTCGATCTGGACGCACTCGAAACCGCGATCCAAGAGCTACCCGAGTCGAGTATCGCGGGAGCGGCTCGCATCGACAATCCGGCCTACATGATCTACACGTCCGGATCCACGGGCAAACCGAAGGGCGTCGTGGTCACGCATGGTGGTCTCGCGAATCTTGCCGCCGAGCGTCGTGAGCACTATCGCGTCGACTCGCACTCACGATTCCTGCACAACACCTCGCCGAGCTTCGACATGTCGGTGGGTGAAATGATGTCGGCGCTGTCCGCGGCGGCGACTCTGGTCGTCACACCGCCCACCATCCTGGGCGGAGAAGAGTTGTCCCGGTTCATGATCGGACGTCGGGTCACTCACGCACTGATCACTCCGGCGATGTTGACGTCGATGGAACCGGAAGGGCTCGAAGAGCTTCGGGTTCTCGGTGTGGGCGGGGAAGCGGTATCTGCCGAACTGGTGAACCGTTGGCAGCGTGGTCGAACCATGCTCAACGGGTACGGGCCTACCGAGGCAACCGACATCTCCACCGTCGGTGATCTCGTCGCGGGCAAACCAGTCACGATCGGATCACCCGTGCGTGGATTCGACACTCTGATCCTCGACTCGCGACTGCTCCCGGTGCCGATCGGGACGCCGGGCGAACTGTACGTGTCCGGGCCCGCTCTGGCCCGGGGATACCATGACCAGTCTGTGCTCACGGCAACCCGATTTGTTGCCAACCCGCACGGCCGGCCGGGTGATCGTCTGTATCGCACGGGCGACATTGCCGCCTGGACACCCGAACTCACCATCGAGTACCGGGGCAGGACCGACACTCAGGTCAAAATTCGTGGTCATCGCATCGAACTCGGGGAGATCGACTCGGCCCTGCACGCACACCCGGACGTGGATGTGGCCATGACCCGCGGCAAGAGGACACCGTCCGGGGACACCGCGTTGGTCGCGTACGTCGTGCCGACGCCGGGGACTGCGCCGGAGGTGAATCAGGTCGTCGCCTTTGTCTCCGAGTTCTTGCCACGTCACATGATCCCTAGCGCTGTCGTCTTCATCGACAAGGTGCCGACGACACCGACAGGAAAGGTCGACGAGAAGGCATTGCCGACCCCTGATTTTGCGTCGAAGATCGTGTATCGGGAGCCGAGCACGCCTACGGAAATCGCTGTGGCCACTGCCTTCTCGRAGGTCCTCGAGATCGCTGACGTCGGCGCCGACGACAACTTCTTCGAACTCGGTGGGAACTCACTGTCGGCGATGCGAGTAGTGACCAAACTGCGGATGTCGYTTGCTCGCGAGATCCCATTGCAGTGGTTGATGACCGAGCCGACTCCGGCGTCGATTGCGATTCGTGTCGACTCCGGACAAGAATCTTCCGGCGCGCTGGACGTCGTGTTCCCGATTCGGACGACCGGTGATCGGCCGCCTGTGTTCTTCGTCCATCCGATCGTCGGCCTGGCCTGGAGCTATGCCGGCTTGGCGCCGTACATCGATTCGGCGACTCCGATGTACGGGATCCAAACTCCAGCAGTCTCGTCCGCGGATCCGCTGCCGGAGTCCATCGAGTTCACCGCCGCCAGGTACCTCGAGGAAGTTCGAAAAATCCAGCCTGAAGGTCCGTATCACTTTGCCKGTTGGTCGCTCGGTGGCGTGATCGCACACTCGATGGCGGTGCTATTGCAGGCAGCGGGCGAGTCGGTCGATTCGTTGGTGATGCTGGACAGCTTCGCCCATGCCGCTGAAGACGGTGAAGGTTCGGACGCTGACGACGACGCGGACATGGGACTCGAGTTCGCGCACGCCATGGGCGAGTTGACTTCGGAAGATGTCGGCAGGCTTGTCTTCGCGGCCCGGCACAACGACACGTTGATGCAGGCTCACCAGCCGGGGATCTTCGATGGCGACGTGCTGTACTTCACTGCAGCGCTGGATGATCCATGGCTGAACCGTGGAGTCGATTCATGGCGTGCGTATGTCAGCGGGGATATCGTGAATCACCCCGTCGAGTGCACTCACTGGGACATCACCTCGCCCGCCGCTCTCGAGACCGTTGGTCCGTTGATGTCGCACAACTTGGAGAGGATTCGTCGGATGTCCTGAGTCGGGCGGGCGTGTTCTCGAGACACCGCCTGCGTCAGGAATGGGTGCTTTCCCAGGCGAAACCGTCAGGATCCGCGAAGGGTTCGGTCGCACCGGTGATGGTGATTCGGTGCGACCCGGTGCCCTCGGGAGCGAGCCCGGCGTCCTTTGCCAGGGCGCCTCGGCCGTACAGTGCCAGCGTGACATTGTTTGCTGCGCTGGTGAATTCGACGTACTTGCGGCCGAAGCTCTTCGACACCTCGAGGCCGTGGTCGAGGTAGAACTGCTTACTGGCCTTGACGTCTTCGGCGCCGAGCAGCAGCACGAGGCTGTCGATTGTGCGGGTGGCGGGTCCATTGTTCTTCTTCGACGACGTGGCGATCTTCCAGATCGAACCGTCCGGAGCCTGAAGGACTCCGCCGTATCCCCAGAGGGATTTCTTCACCGGCTTCAAGACGGCGGCACCGGCTGCGAGTGCGGCGCCGACGAAGGCGTCGACGATGTTCGGTTGGGAGACGACGAGCGAAAGGGTGTACCCACGAAACCCGGTTGTCGGTTCGTTCGATTCGCGTAGCTGGATTCGATCTCCGACGCCGAGAGCGTTGTAGAAGGCTTCGGCTGCGACGAGGTCGGGTACGTCGAGGATCACGGATTGCGCGGTGGTCATCCGGGCGCTCCCTGCTGATGTGTGGATTGACGACGTGTGGTCGGAAGTGGACTTCTGTGGTGTGTTCATGTGTTTCAACGTAATTGCGGGCCCCTTGGCTGTGCTTCTCGATTTCTGATCGGTTTGCTGAGACTGCTTGCAAGGTGCAGCGCTCGAGCGGGCACTAGGTGGGCAATTTGTCGTGAATGTACAGTTCAGCCGATGTTTTCTCGATAGGCTGATGAGCGCTGATCGGACGTATCTCACGCCACCATGGAACGGGGAAACCAGTGATCGCACTGCGAGGAAAGTCGTTAGCCGCAGCAGTAGTGGTGTCCATGACGATGGCGTTGGCCGCGTGTACGTCCGCTGAATCGGCGCCCGAGGTGGGCGCCAACTACGGCTCGGACGGAACCGGCGTCGACTACCGGGAGCCGGTGAAACTGAGTAGCCGAGATGGTGTTCTCGAGGTGCGCTTGTCCGCTCATCAGGGAGTGATTCCGCTCGATACCGCTTCGGCGCCCGTGTCGAATTTTCTGCTCTTCGGGTACGAAGTCATCCGCGGTACGGCGTCGGACGGATCGACCTCGGCGAGTGACGTCTATCCGGCGCCGACTCTCCGCGTCAATCCCGGAGAGCGATTGATCATTCATTACGACAACGATTTGCAAGATCTCACGATCGAGGACTTCTACGATCCGGCATTCACACCGGCGGGCGGGGACGTGCCGATCTATCCGCCGGCGCTGACGTCGGCTCCGCTGAATCTGCACACGCACGGAGTGCACGTGAGTCCGGACGGCAATGCGGACAACGTGATGCTCAACATTCCCGCCGGCCAGGGAAACGTGTACGACTACGCGATTCCGGGGACGATGCCGAACGGTCTCTACTGGTACCACAGTCACCGGCACACCCTCACCGCCCAGCAGACGTACATGGGCTTGGCCGGGCTCCTTGAAATCGGCCGGCCGGACGGAAATTTGCCTGTCGTGACGGCAAACGACGTTCCGATTCGCGATATGGCACTGCAGTACAACTTCGTATTCGACCGCAAAGGAAAGGGCCGACAGCTCAACGACGCGAACTGGCCCCAATTCGTCAGTACGTTGACGCCACCCGCCGGTACGGAATTAGCCGACGGGACGTACCGTCCGAGCCTTGCTCCGGTGAATTTCTCGGACACTACCGAGGGCGCGCAGTATTTCACCAACTGGTACGCGGGACCGTTGTCCCCGGCCAATCATCGTGGACAGAATCAATTCGTTCCAGGCAATCTGCAGAGCTTCGTGGGTGAATCGACGAGTGTTCCGGCCGATCCCTCACTGCCGGACAACCAACGCGATGTGCAGTACACCGTGAACGGTCAGTTCCAGCCGTCGCTGAAACTGAAGCCGGGGCAGACCGAGATCTGGGTGCTTGCCAACATCAGCGACTTTGCCTACATGCCGGTTACGTTGACGGAAACCGCAACCGGCACCCATCCGAAGTTCGCAATCGTGGGGCAGGACGGAAACCCGTTCGACGAGGTCAGGCCACCCGTGGACGGGGACGGAACCAGGCTGGTGATTCCGCCGGCCTCGCGCTATGCAATCGCCGTGACGATGCCGGAGTCCGGCGATCTGGTGCTGGAGATGCCACCGCTGGAAGGTGCGAAACCGGTGAGCAATCCGGGAGTTCTCTATACCAACAACGGTACCGACAATCCGCCCGCCGAACTCGGAACCGTCACCGTCGACCCGTCGGTGATCAGTTACGCGGACGGATTCTTCACGTTCCCGACTCAGCAGTTGATCCGCGCGACGCCAGACGAGGGCGAAGGGAAGACGACTCCCTTCGAGTTCGGACAGAAGCTCGATACCTACACCTCGTTCGTGGATACAGCAGCGATGACGCCCGACGTGACCCGCAACCTCACAGTGTCCGGTGGGTTCGGAAACGAGAAGGCCAGCAACAGCGATCCGAAGGCCTTCACCTACGAATTCGCCGACAACACGTTCCCCAACATTCCGCTGATTCAACCGCGACTGAATTCCGTTGAGGAATGGAAGATCACGAACCTCAACAACGACGAACACCCGATGCATATTCACGTCAACGACTTCCAGGTAACGGAAGTTGTGGATCCCGTCGCAGGTACCACGACAGGGGTTCAGCCGTGGGGAATCGACAACGTGAACGTGCCCGCTCCGGTGACTGACGAGAATGAGAATGCTCTCGAGCCTGCGTCAGTGACGTTGCGAACGAAGTTCACCGAGTACACCGGAACCTTTGTGATCCACTGCCACCGACTCAATCACGAGGACAACGGTTTGATGGCGACTGTCAACGTGATTCCCGAGGTATCGACATATGCCGTCGCGATACCTGGTTCGGCCGGCGTGCCCGCCAAGGTGCAGATATTCGATGCCAACGGCGACAAACTGATCACTGCTGTGACGCCCTTCCCGTCGTTCGAAGGCACCCCGAGTGTTGCGATGGCGGACGTGAACGGAGACATGGTGCTTGATCTGGTCGCTGGAACAGGTGCAGGCTCGGCTCCGGAAGTGGTGGCGTACAACGCAGTCGGCGGCGTGCCGTTCACCGACGAGTTGGCAAGATTCGCCCCCTTCGATGTGGGTTTCCGCGGTGGAGTGAACGTCGGCGGTGTCGACATCGACGGAAATGCACTGGCAGACAACATCATCGTTGCATCAGGCCCAGGGATGGAGTCGCAGGTCAAGATCTACTCCACCGACCTTCCGGCGGACAAGAGGTCCGCACCCACAGAATTCGGTTCGTTCTCGCCGTACCCGGGATCGAGTAGCGGAGTCACGTTCGCAACCGGAATGGTTGACAGTCACTCCGGTCGAGCGAGCATCGTGACAGCACCCGGTGCGGGCGAGGAGCCGTTGATCAAGACGTTCCGCTACGACCTGTACGAACCGACGGCGGTTGCGCAGGGCGACTCCGATGAACACGCAGGTCATACGGCTGGTCCGGCAACGACATCACAGTTCTTGGCATTCGACCAGGGCTACCGCGACGGGGTGTCTCTGTCGACGGGTTGGGTGGCCGGCGCCGAGGGCGGCGCAAAGTCGATAGTGGCAGGCATGCTCGGAGGAGAAGGATCAATCCGCGTCTTCTCGAGTGGATCCAGGCTCGACGGTGCACCCGAGATGTACCTCGAGAGTCCAGATCACCATTCGACGGACGTGGCATTTCGGGAGGTTGCAGCTTTCGACCCGTTCACCGCTCCAGGGTCGGGTGTGGGAGTGGCCACGACGAGCACGACTACCGGCGCGGATCTCCTCGTCAGCGGCAGCAACGGAACGGGTGCCGAAGTTCGGAAATTCACTCTCGGTCGTGCCGATCCGTCTGCGACCACACTGACACCGACGCTTGTAGGAACGCTTCCGCCCTATCCCGTCGGTGGGGGAGCGCTGCCGCTCGGGGGTCGATGAGCGCACTTTGCGTGGAATTGAAAGTAGCTTTGTTTCAATAGGTCTCGAGGGTGAAACATTTGAAGTTGTCCGCTTTGTCTCTGGTTATCGAAAGTATGTTCGATTAAACTTTGAGTATGGACAGTCGGGAAGCGTGGCAACTGGATGGCGAGGGCCTCAAGAGTGAGGTTCTCGATCTGGTGCGTGTCCGACACGAGTTGCAGTCGCGGATGGTGTTGCTGATTGTGGAGATGTTTTCCCGTGAGGTTCTCGGCGGGAAGGGTTTTCGAGCGATCGCGCAGTGGTTGCACGGTTCGACGAATCTCGAGATCGGTGAGTGCAGTCTGCTGGTCGGGTTAGCGCGGTTGCTGATGCTCGAACCCGTTGTCGGCGATGCGTTTCAYCGGGGTGACGTGGATGCGTTGAAAGCCCGKCAGGTGGCGTCGTTTTGTCAGCATCCGCCGAAGAACATGACCCTGGCGGATGTGGACAAGGCCCGCGGGATTCTGCTCGGGTTGGCGTCGAAGAACATYGCSGATTGTGATGCGGTGCGGGCAGCGATCCGCCGAATCGAGAAGCAGTACGGCAAACGYGAGGAYGGTGTTCCGGTCGGGGAAGACTCGGAGCGGAATGAGTTCTATGCCTCGAAAGGCCTGTACGGGCGTGTCACTGTAAAGGGTGACTTGGATGCTGTGAACGGGGCGCGGTTGATCACGTTGTTGTCGAGCCTGTCCGCTCCGACACCGGAGAAGGACGGCGTCAAGGACACGCGTACTCCGGCATTACGGCGTGCGGACGGGTTTTGCGAACTACTGCGCCGGTACGAGCGGGCGGGGCTGGGTCCAATCGAGGGCGGGGTGAAACCACACATCACGGTGACCGCGTCGGCCAAGGACATGACGGACCTTAAAGTTCTGAAAGACCTGTTGCCGTCCACCGAGGAGTTGGGGTTCGCGTGGACGGATTGGGTGGGTCCGATCAGCATCGACACCGCACGGATGTTGGCCTGCGACTGCACGGTCACCCGGATTCTGTTGGATGAGAATGGTGTTCCGCTCGACTGCGGCAAGGAAGCGAGAACGGCGACGGTTCCGCAGCGGCGGGCTCTTGCGGTTCGGGATGGCGGTTGTGCGTTTCCAGGGTGTGGGACTCCGTCGGGGTGGTGCGATGCCCACCATATTGTTCACTGGGGTGATGGTGGCCCAACAGATCTCGACAACCTGATCTTGTTGTGCGGTCACCATCATCGGACACTGCACCACACCGAATGGCGGGTCGAGATCGGCCCCGATCGGAAGACGATGTTCTATCCACCGATGTCCGTTGATCCGTATCAGCATCCGATCGGCGGGAACAGCCCACCGACGGCCGCCTGAACGGCCATAACTGGAAATGCCAGCGTATGCACCGGGGAAGAATCATGCCCCGGTACATGCGCTGGCATTTCGCGTTCTGGAGAGTTCAGGGCAGCGACCAGAACTGAGTAGTCACCAGATAGAAGACGACCACCCAGAACAAGGTCACCGCAGCGACGATCGCCACCCCTTGCGCGTTGGTTTTTGCGACAGGAATCCCCGAAGGTGGACGCAGCCAGCGGTGCAGGAGTCGATTCACGTAGTACGGCATCGTGAAGAAACTCATGATGAAACTCGACAACAGGTTGCCGATCAACAATCCCAGCCAGAGTGGCAGCTTCAGCGGTGACAGCGCCAAAGTAAGCAAGACGACAGTCGGGTAGAGGCCGACCCAGACGGCGATCGAGGTTTTTGTCTCCGACGGTGGAGGGGCCTCGTTTCCGTTCTCGTCGAAGGCAAACCAACTGCCGAACGAATTGTCGACAGTGCGCAGTTCGAAGTCGTGGAACTTGCGGCCCTCGGCGAGGAGTTGTTGTCGCTCAGGAGAAGTCAGCCACGTGTCGAGATGGGCCGCATTGTCGAAGCGATACAGCAGCGTCCATTCGTCCTGCACGCCGTCGACGGGGCGGAACAGTTCGGTGCCGCGAAACCCTTCGAACGCGCTTTCCACCTCGCGAAGACGGTCTTGCCAGGCAAGGAACTCGTCGATGCTGTCGTCGCCGACTCGGTGCGTCACGACCACGGTCAGCAGCGGGTCCGGGGGCTTGATCCCGCCGCTCACCACTTGCTGTGTGGCCGGTCCGTCGAAGTACTGCCGGCCGTCCTCGAGGTAGTCCTGCCGTGTCGCGCTGTTGATCCACGCCTGAACATGAGCGATGGAGTCGAAGCGGTACACGATCACCCAATCAGGTTGGGTGGTCGTCGGAGCTGCGATTTCCGCCCCGAGGAAGCCGGCGTAGTCTGCGGCCGCACGGTTGAGGTCCTTCTGCCAGACCTCGAATTCCTTCTCCAGCCCAGGACGCACTCGCTGGCCGATGATGACCGTCGCGGCGCTGTCCGCCGACGTGTTCGCGGTCATCGGTTCAGCCCTGTGTAGATGCGCTCAGGTGTGAGCGGTAGCGACCGGAATCGAGACCCGGTGGCGTCCTGCAGTGCGTTCGCGAGCGCAGGGGCAACCGGATTGATGCAGCACTCCGCCATGCCCTTGGAGCGGAGTGGGCCGACGGAGTCTGATGACTCGACGAGGATCACGTCGGTGCGTGGGACATCTGCATAGGTCGGGATCCGGTAGTTACGTAGATTCGGGTTCATCATCGCGCCGTTTGCGTCTACGTGGAAGTTCTCGGTGAGTGCGAAGCCGATGCCCTGGGCGACGCCACCTTCGATCTGTCCCCGCACCTGCGCCGGATTGATGATCACCCCAGCGTCGGTGGCTTGGACACTGTAGAGGATGCGGATCTCGCCGGTGATGCGATGGACGGCGATCCGGAAGCCATGAGTGTTGGACACCACGCTGCGTGGCGACCCGTACGCTTTCCGTGCTTCGGTGAATCGGATCCCGCGCGGGCGTGCAGCCTCGAGTAACTCTTGCAGTGTTAATCGAGTACTACCGCAGACGATCTTGTCGTCGTCCATCGAGCACAGGTCAATCGAGACGCCGGTGTGATGTGCGGCGAAGGCCAGTAGTCGATCGCGGAGCGCATTCGACGCGCGAAGTACCGCGTTCCCAGCGACAAACAGGCCGGCGCTGGCGAAAGCGCCTGTGTCGAAACCGGTTCGGTCGGTGTCCGACTGAATGATTCGTACACGTGACGGTGTTGTGCCCAGCTGATTCGCGGCGATCTGCACGTGGGCCGTAGAAGTTCCCTCACCGAATTCGACTGTGCCGATGGCAAGTTCGTATACACAGTCTTCGCCGAGGGTGAGCCAAGCCTCGGAAATGTGCTCGGTGGGTGGCGCGGTCTCATGTAGTGAACTGGCGGTACCGGTGCCGATCAGCCAATCGTCTCCGAGCGAGGGAACCGGTTGGCGCTTCAATGCCGCGTCGATCAGATCGATGCATTGCCCCAGTCCGTCTTCGGTGAAGATCACGTCGTCTGGGCCGTCTTCGAGTGCGACGAGCGAATCGCCCGGTCGGACGATATTGCGTCGACGCAGTTCGAGCGGATCCATGTTCAGCGCGATGGCCAATTCGGTCATGGCCGATTCCACGGCAAAGGCCGGTTGAGTCATCCCGTACCCACGCAAAGCGCCGCTCGGGACGTTATTGGTGTACACGGAATACGCATCGAACTTCTTGTTCGCACAGCGATAGAGCGAGACTGCCGCGCCGCCGGCAAAGAGTGTCTCTCCGCCGTGGTTTCCGTATGCACCGGTGTTCGAGACGTTGCGATAGTGGAACGCGGTGAGTGTCCCGTCCGACTTTGCTCCGAGCTTGATTGTGAGTTTCATCGGATGACGCGGTGACGCGGTGGTGAACTCTTCTTCTCGGGTGAATTCGAGGCAGACGGGACGACCGGTGTCCAGGGTGGCGAGCGCCACCAGATCTTCGCTGATCACTTCCTGTTTTCCTCCGAACCCGCCGCCCACGCGTTTGCAGAACACGCGCAGCTGATCCGGGCGGAGGTCGAAGAGATGGGCGAGTTTGACCTTGGCGATGGAGGGGGACTGCGAACTCGTGCGAACGTGAAGGCGTCCGTCTTCCATCCATGAAATCGAACCGTGCGTCTCGAGATGTGCGTGCTGCACTCGCGGCGAGAAGTAGGTGCCTTCGTGGATGACGTCGGCCTCGGCGAACCCGGCCTCGACGTCGCCCACGTGACCGTGAAGTTCGAGCAGGATGTTGTGCTCGGGATCTCGAACAAAGGGATCGTCGGATCCGTGCAGGGCTGGAGCGCCGTCGGCCATGGCCTCTTCCGGATCGAACACGGAAGGCAGGATCTCGTAATCGACCTTCACCTTCCGACGGCCTTCTTCCGCAGCGACGACGGAGTCGGCGAGGACGGCCACCACCCGCTGACCCACGAACCGCACGACGTTGTCGAGGATGTACGTGTCGTCCGGATCAACAAGGTGGTCGGTATGAATTGCCGTTGTAAAGAGCTTGCGCGGCACGTCTTTCCAGGTGTACACGCGATGGACACCGGGGACGGCGAGCGCCTCGGTGGTGTCGATGGAGGTGATGCGTGCATGCGCGTGGGGCGAGTGCAGCACTTTCAGGTGCAGCATGCCGTCGATCGCGGTGTCCATAGTGTATTCGGCTCGGCCGGTCACGACGTCGGTGGCCGCCGGCGCCCCGACGCTGGTCCCGACCGCCTGTCCGGGGAGGGCAACTTCGACAGCGCCGACACCGTTGACCGCGTCTTCGATGGATCGGTAACCGGTGCAGCGGCACAGGTTTCCCTTGAGCGCTCGCGGCAAGTCTTCTTTCTGCGCGTCGGTGAGCGCCGCGGAGGTCATGATCATTCCGGCGGTGCAGAACCCACACTGAAAGCCGGGTGCATCCCGGAACTGTTGCTGAATCGGATGGAGATCTTCGGGCGTACCGAGTCCCTCGATCGTGGTCACCGCGCGACCGTCGGCGCGAAAGGCGGGCGTGATGCAGCTGTGTATCGGCGCTCCGTCGAGCCACACTGTGCACGCCCCGCAGTCCCCGCCGTCGCAACCCTTCTTCACCCCGTGGTGTCCGAGGTGTCGAAGAAACGTCCGGAGACACTGTCCCGGGAACGGTTCCTCGTCGAACGTCCGGTCGTTCACCGTGTAGCTCATGACTGGCTCCCCGTGAGTTCGATTCGGAGCTCGTCGGCGTAGTGACGGGCGAGGTGCAGGCGGTGGTCGGGGGTTCCGTTGGGATCGTCGAACCAACTGTCGGCCGAAATGGAGTCGACAGCTCGTCGCAGAGAGTGCTCGTCCGGCATCGTGTCGAACGTCAGCCGTATCGGATGCGTAGTGCCGGCGGTGATGGTGAGGTGAAAGTCGTCGGCTCCCGGAGTCTGCGTCGCGATCATGAAGATCGTCGAACGGCCGAGGTGCGTGAGACTGAAGCGGCGGTGGGCGTGGCGTTTGGTGAGCGCGTGCACCGGGAACTCGATGCTCCGAAGAACTTCGCCCGGCTCCAGGACATTCTGGTGGTCACCGGTCACGAAGTCGCACGCGTCGACGGTCCTCACTGTTCCGGCGGTGGCCCACAGCGTGAAAGTAGCCTCGAGTGCAACTGCCAGGGTGGTCATCGGTCCGGCGGGAAGCGACATACAGATGTTGCCGCCTACGGTGGCCGAATTCCACACCTTGAAAGACGAGAGGAAGTACTCGCAGCTGACGCGAATAAGTGGACTCGCACCCCAATTGTCCGGCGGGACAAACGCATACAGTTCGGCAACGGTGCACGTAGCTCCGACACTGAAATGAGTCGCGCCGACCTCCAGTGGTGTCCAACCGAGCGCGGTGAGGTCGACCAGTCGACGCGTGTCGGGTTGTTCCGCTGAGAACAGCCACGTTCCTCCCGCGAGCCAGGCGTCGCCGGGACGCCACACGTCCCCTGGGCGATCCGGTGGTCGGCGTATCACGTCGGTAATGGTGGTGATGTCCATGCGCCTGCTCCCCTCGGGGGATGTGTCGTCTCGGAGTGGGACATTACCGAGGTGACGGGACACATTCACACTTTTAGTGCATATCGGGCACGTGAAACATGAGCGATACGTACGTGACATCACCTGGTGGTCCGTGCATGTGCTTGCCGATTCTGGGTACGACTGCTTGAGAGGCGCGATCAGCCTCTTGCTTTCGCGCTGTTGATTCGGACGCGGCTACGCACTCGGCGGCCGCGGAGATCATGCGGGGCGGGGCGCTGTGAAACCCTTCGAGGTAAGACGGACCGACCCTTTCGATGAGACCCTCTTTCCGCTCTCGGCCGCCCAACGGGCAACCTGGTTCGCTCAGCAATTCGATCCCGAAGTCCCGATTCTGATAGCGCACTACGTGGAGTTGCGCGGCGAACTCGACGTCGAATTACTGGATCGCGAAACGCGGGCAGTTGCTTACGAGTTTCAATCTCCCATGCTCAAAGTGATCGAGGTTGATGGTCAGCCGATGCAGTACGTGGACGAGAAGGCCGAAATCTCGGTCGGTTTGGTCGACTTCCGCTGGACCGAGGATCCCTTCGAGGCTGCGCTCGAGTGGATGCGTCGAGATTGCCGGACGCAGCTCGACCTGGCAGTCGACGGAATCGTCGCGACCGCTGTGCTGCGCGTGGGTGACGCGCACTATTTGTGGTACAGCCGTATCCATCATGTCGCGCTCGACGGTTTCGGTGCCATGACCATGATGAACCGCATTGCGCATCGGTACTCGGCCTCGGCGGCGAGAAAAGATCTGCAGCCGAGTCGTGCCGCGACACTGCGCACGCTGTACGACATCGACGAGCGGTACAGACAGTCGGATCGATTCGCTGCCGACCGTGAGTACTGGGCAGGGCGCAATACAGTCGGTGCCGGATCCAGCTTGGCGGAGGCTTCTGGGCCCGCACACATCGAGAGCCGACTCGAAAGCACACTGATGTCGGACCGGAGCTGTGCCCTTCTCCACGAATCCGAGAACCACGCTGCAACGGTCATCGCTGCGCTCGCGTTGTACCTCTCGCGAATGACGGCGAAAGAGATTGTCCAGATTCATGTTCCGATGTCCGGACGGACTACGGCGGTGTTGCGGGACTCGGGCGGCATGATGGTGAACGTCGCGCCGCTGCTCATCAGCATCGCAGCCGTCGACACCGTCGGTGAACTCTTCGCCCAGGTCCAGCATGAGCTCATGGGTGCATTGCGGCACCAGCGCTGCAGCCTCGACGACATCCGTCGGGACGCAGGCGTGACGAGCGGTCTGGAAGGCGAAGACTCATATGCCGGACCCATGGTCAACGTCATGCTGTTTCGCCAGGAGGTGCAGTTGGGCGAGGTGGTTGGGGAGTATCACATCGTCACCTCCGGGCCGGTGGAAGACCTTCTGGTCAACGTGTATCCGAGCGGCGACAGGCTGCGTGTCGACTTCCGGGCAAACCCGATCCGATACGAGGAGGCGGGTTTACGCGAGCACCACCGGAATTTTGTCGGCTTGTTGGAAGAGTTGATCGCGTCTGATTCCGGTGCCGAACTCGCAGAAATTCACAGCCCGACGGCACGGGAGGGCGAGCGACGACAACGCGAAGTGCGGCACCTCGAATATTGGAGACATGAGCTCACCGGGGCGCCCGAACTGTTGCAAGTTCCCTTCGATCGACCCAGGCCTGCAACGCAATCGCTGGACAGTGCACAGGTTGAGGTCGTGATCGCCGCAGACACCCACGCGCGGATTACAGAAATGGCAAGTGATCTCGGGACGGACACACGCGCGGTCCTACATACGGGCTTCGCGCTTGTGGTGAGCCGATTGTCCGGGGCTTCGGACGTGGTAATCGGTACGCCGACGGGATCCGACGCGAACATCGTTGCCATCCGGAGTCGCATCGATCTGGAGACGCCGTTCACGGCGCTCGTGGGCAGTGTCGTCGAGGTCCGAAGTAGTGCGCTGCCGCACAGTGGGATACGGCTCGATCAGGTGGCGCAGTCGCTCGAGGTGGAGGATGTACCTGCGTATGCGCCGGTGATACAGGTGACGTTCGAGTCCGTCGCCAGCGCTGACGAGCACCCTCCCGACCTCGGCCGCTTCGATCTCGGAGTGTCTGCAGTCGAACTGTTCGACGAGGTGGGTACGCCGTCCGGAATCACGGTGACGCTCGCGTTTGCCACCGACCTGTTCGACGCCGAGACGGTACGTGGCCTCGGTTTGCGGTTCGCGCGCGTCCTGGAATCCGTCACCACAGATCCGGCAATGATGGTCGGCGACATCGACATCTTGTCCAACGACGAGCGATCCGCGATGCAGCCTGTCCGCAGTGACCCTCGCGCTTCGCACCGCACCCTGGCCGAACTGTTCGACGGTGCGGCGCGCACACACCCCGACGGCGTGGCCCTGTCGTATCTCGATGGCGAGTTGACGTATCGAGAACTCGACGATCGTTCGTCGAAGTTGGCCCGAGTCTTGATCGACCGCGGCATCGGTCCGGAAAACAGTGTGGCGCTGGGTTTGACGCGTTCGATCGAATCGGTTGTCGCGATGTTGGCGGTGACCAAAGCCGGCGCGGCATTCGTGCCGGTGGATCCGACCTATCCGGGTGAACGTGTTCGCTTCATGCTGAACGATTCCGGTGCCGTACTGGGGCTCACGGTCGTTTCCGAACTTCATCGTTTGCCGGATTCGATTTCCTGGATAGCAATCGACGACGCTGAGTTCCGTGGCCGACTTGCACGGTTGTCCGTGCGCTCCATCTCCGATGTCGATCGGGTGCACCCGATCCGGCCCGACAATCCCGCATACGTGATCTACACTTCGGGTTCCACCGGACTCCCCAAGGGGGTGACGGTCTCGCATCGCGGACTGGAAGCGCTTGCTGCCGAACAGCGTTCGCGGTTCGGTGCGACCCAGGATGCGCGAACATTGCACTTCTCGACCCCGAGTTTCGACGCCTCGATTTTCGAATACCTGCTGGCTTTCGGGGCCGGAGCGACCATGGTGATTGCACCGAGCACGATCTACGGCGGTGACGAGCTGTCTCGCTTCCTCGAATCCCAGCGTGTCACGCATGGTTTTGTCACTACTGCGGCGCTCGGAACAGTTTCGCCCGAGGGCCTTTCGGACTTCGGCGACGTGGTGGTCGGTGGTGAGGCCTGTCCGCCGGATCTTGTGCAGCGGTGGGCTCCCGGCCGACGGCTGTGCAATGCCTACGGGCCGACCGAGACCACCGTCATGTCGAACATCGGCGAGCCTATGGTGTCGTCGGAGAACATCACAGTGGGCGGTCCGCTCCGCGGTTTCGAGGAGATCGTGCTCGATCAGCGATTGCACCCCGTCCCCGACGGTGTTGTGGGCGAGCTGTACATCTCGGGAGACGCGCTCGCACGTGGATATCACCGGAAGTATGCGTTGACCGCAGGACGATTCGTGGCCGACCCGTTCGGTCTCCCGGGCCGGCGGATGTATCGGACCGGGGACTTGGTGCGGCGGCGCCGTGGCCGTGCACTCGAGTACGTCGGTCGCAGCGATTTCCAGGTGAAAGTTCGCGGATTCCGTATCGAGCTCGGGGAAATCGACAGCGTCGTGCAGTCGTGTCCGCAGGTCGAGAATGCAGTTACCGTGGCGCGTGCGGCTCCCTCCGGTACAACGATGATTACCACGTACGTCGTGCCTGCCGGCGGAAGTGCGCTCTCGACGGCCGATCTGACGCAGTACGCCGCGAGCCGTGTGCCCTCCTACATGGTTCCTGCGGCCTTTGTTCTTCTCGACGAGTTGCCGGTAACTCCATCGGGAAAGGTCGATCGCGCTGCCTTACCGGCACCTCGGTTCGATGCTCGGTCGGACAACTTTCGACCGCCCGAGGGCGCCGAAGAACTACTGCTGGCCGAGATTTTTGCCGACGTTCTAGGTGCTGAGGCGGTGGGTGCGGGTGACGACTTCTTCGAGCTGGGTGGGAACTCACTGATCGCCACAAAGCTGATCGCACGAGTCAATGCCGCTGAAGCAATCGATTTCGGGGTGCGGACTTTGTTCGAAGCACCGACGATCGAATCACTGGCTCTCCACGTGCGTGACGCGAAGTCCTCCGGCGTTGATCCCTCGCGTTCGAAGCGTCCAATCCTGCAGGCACATTCGTACAGGGACAAGATTCCGGTGTCTCTGGCGCAACAACGCCTGTGGTTTGTCAATCAGTTCGACACGTCGTCCCCGGCCTACAACATCCCGATGGTGGTCCGACTGTCAGGGGCGTTGGATGTGGCTGCGCTGAAACTCGCGATGGGAGATGTTGTCGATCGACATGAATCGCTTCGCACCGTCTACCCGGCGTCGGTCGACGGTCCACATCAGGTCGTGGTTCCTTCGGAACGTGTGACGTCGAAGATGGCGTGGGAAGTATCCGTTGACGAGGAAGCCTTGGACAGGCGCGTCGCCGATCTCGCTCGCGAGGGGTTCGACGTGAGCGCGAACGTGCCCGTGCGCGGCTCCCTTTTTCGAATCACTCCGGACGTTCACGTCCTCGCGTTGGTGGTTCACCATATTTCGGCGGATGGAGCATCTCTCGAGCCGCTGGCCCGCGACCTGACCCGCGCCTACGCGGCGCGGGCTGCCAGTCGGGCACCGGACTGGCCGCCTTTGCCTGTGCAGTACGCCGACTACAGCCAATGGCAGATCGAACTGCTCGGCAGTGACGCCGATCCGGACACGCTCCAGGCGAAGCAGTTGGACTACTGGACGTCCACCCTGTCCGGTCTACCTGACGTGATCGACCTTCCGCTGGATCGACCGAGGCCGGCGGAACGATCCATGCGCGGTGAATCGGTCCGATTCTCGGTGCCCGCAGACGTGCACAGTGACCTCCTCGAACTCGCTCGGAATCACAACGCGACACCGTTCATGGTGATGCACGCAGTGCTGGCGGTTCTGTTGGCACGGCTGAGCGCCTCGCCGGACATAGCGATCGGCACTCCGGTGGGAGGGCGCGCCGAGCAAGTCCTCGACGATCTGGTCGGGATGTTCGTCAACACGGTCGTCCTGCGAACCGCCGTTGATTCCGCCGCGACTTTCGAGGAAATCCTTTCACGAACTCGCGAAGTTGATCTGGCGGCGTTCGGGCAAACCGAGGTGCCGTTCGAGCGAGTCGTCGATGCAGTTGCTCCGGAGCGTTCACCATCTCGTTCACCGCTCTTCCAGGTTCTGTTGGAATTTCAGAACACCGCAGATCCTCACCTCGAACTACCAGGACTCGGTGTCGATGTTGTTTCAGTCGACATCGGTGTCGCCAAATTCGACTTGCAATTGTCGCTCTCCGAAAAGCGTGGCAAGGACGGAATCCCGGTGGGTCTCGACGCCGCCTTCACCTACGCCTCCGATATCTTCGAGCGCACCACAGTCACCGAGTTCGGGGAGCGCTTCGTCCGCCTACTGCGGTCGGTCGTATCGGATCCAACTGCCCCAGTGGGTGATACGGAGATTCTGGGTGCGCCCGAGCGTGGGTTGGTGGTGGGTGGTTGGGATGGTGTGGGGGTTGCGGTGGGGGGTTTGACGTTGGTGGATGTGTTGGATGGGCGGTTTGCTGGTGTGGGTGGTGGGGGGTTGGTGTGTGGTGGGGTGGTGTTGTCGTGGGGTGAGTTTGATGTTCGGGTGAATCGTTTTGCGCGGTTGTTGATTTCGTTGGGGGTGGGTCCGGAGTCGCGGGTGTGTGTGGTGTTGTCGCGGTCGGTGGAGTTGTTGGTGGCGGTGTTTGCGGTGGTGCGGGCTGGTGGGGTGTTTGTTCCGGTGGATGTGGGTGCGCCGGTGGAGCGGGTGGGGTTTGTGGTGGGGGTGGTGGATCCGGTGGTGGTGTTGTCGCGGGGTGGTGATGGTGGGTGTTTGCCGGTGGGGGTGGGGTTTGTTGATGTGGGTTGTGTTGATGTTTCGGGGTTTTCGGGTGATCCGGTGGGGGTGGGTGATCGGTTGGGGGTGTTGTTGCCTGAGCATGCGGTGTATGTGATGTTCACGTCGGGGTCGACGGGTCGTCCGAAGGGGGTGGTGGTTTCGCATGCGGGGGTGGTGAATCGGTTGTTGTGGATGCAGGGGGAGTTTCCGTTGGGTGTGGGGGATGTGGTGTTGCAGAAGACGCCGGTGTCGTTCGATGTGTCGGTGTGGGAGTTGTTTTGGCCGTTGATGGTGGGTGCGCGGTTGGTGGTGGCGGATCCGGGTGGGCATCGTGATCCGGTGTATTTGGTGGGTGTGATCGAGCGGTGGGGGGTGTCGGTGGTGCATTTTGTGCCGTCGATGTTGGAGGTGTTCGTGGGGGAGCCTTCGGTGGTGGTGGGGTGTTCGAGTGTGCGTCGGGTGTTTGTGTCGGGTGAGGGGTTGTCGTCGGTGTTGGCGGGGCGGTTTGCGGGGGTGTGTGGTGCGGAGTTGGTGAATTTGTACGGGCCGACGGAGGCGTCGGTGGATGTGACGTTTCATGTGGTGGATGGTGTTGTGGGGGTGGGTGTTCCGATTGGTCGGCCGGTGTGGAATACGCGGGTGTTGGTGTTGGATTCGCGGTTGCGGCCGGTTCCGGTGGGTGTGGTGGG
>NZ_JBFUJN010000046.1:0-28800 GCF_056401335.1 Rhodococcus sp. P4_F3_2 | reverse complement strand
ATCTCGGCCACAGTGCCCGCGATCGCATCGGGAGTGGACGGCTGCGGGGTCAGGATCTTGATGCGGTCACCGATCATTTCCCCGGTGCTCAGGTCGATCGTGCCGCCCTTGACGCCGCTGCCGCCGACGTCGATTCCGAAACCTGTGGTTGTCATCGTCCTGCGCTCCTGGTGAATTCGAGAGGCGAGTCCTGCCGCTGCAACGACTGCTCCATGACAATGCGTCATGCTGGTGGACGTCATCGACTTAGGATTATGCAGTCGCGAGTGCGTACATTCCATCCGAAGCTGCGGGTGGAACTCGCCCGAGCGCACTGGCCCGACACCGAGCAACCCGTCGTCTTCGGCGGCTATCGGGGTCCGGTTCGCTCGACTCCAGACATTCAATCGATACGGTGGGAATGAAAGTAAGTGCAGTTCAAGCAGTTTGAATTGCAGCGTCGGAGATCTCGCGGTGAGACTCTGGTGGACGTCATCCCAGTAGGCTAGATCCGGGCCAGCGATCGTACAGTTTCCTGACTCCGCATGGCACCGTCGTCATCGGCGTCGGCCCGTCCGACAGGTACTTCCAAACAAGCATCCCAGACCACTCGTGCACCGACATAACCTAATACGGTCTCCAATGTGTTCATGGCGCCTTGCCCGCGGCCCTGCGCGGCGACGTTGATCCACGCCACGGGTTTGTCGCTCATTTCGGTTCCACCGACTGTCCAGTCGCGCAGGTTCTTAAAGCCGCCTGGCAAAGTCCCTGCGTACTCCGGTGTGCAGAACAAGACGACGTCGGCGTCCCGAATGTGCTGTCGCAGAGCGCGAACTTCGCCGGGGAGTGGGTCATGATCGTCGTCGGGGTTGAAGGCAGGTAGACGTGATATACCGCCGTAAGTGGTTGTGGACGAAACAGGTGGGGCTGACGCGGCGACGGACGCGAGAGCTGCGGCGCTAGTAGAGGTCGCTCGGGTGCTTCCCGAGACAAGCAGAATGTTCACGAGTCCATGTTTTCACGAGAGCTGGACGACGGTCGCTCTCCTTAGCGTGACCGTAAAGTCTCTGGACCAGCCAAGTGCAGCGCGGCCGAGTTCGGTTTCGGTGACCTGGTACCGGAGCTGGCGCGACCACTCGGTGCGGCCGGACCCGATGGGCACCAAGGAAGATTCGGGTCGGTGATCGGCCAGATCACCGGGCAAGGCGTAGAAGCTGTCGGTCAGCGCGGCCGGGTAGATGATCGGCGACGCACCCGGTGCCGGGGCGAAGGCAACGACCGCAGCGGTGTCAGCCGCACAAGCGGCCAGAAGAGCAGCGATAGCTCGGACGTGTGGTCGCGGGGTGATGGGGCGCACTCCTCAGTTTTCGTCGAAGTCCAAGCGCAGTGCGCCGCTCACGAACGCACGAGCGCCACTGGCCGGGTGAGTCATCGAGCGGCTCGACGACCCGCGATCCAGTTATGCTGCCGCGATCGAAGCGCCGACGGACACCAGTGCCATCGACTCGGTGGAAGCCGCGACGGGAAGGAATTGGCCGACTGAGCTTCGGACGTGGGTTCGGTTTGCAGAACGGAAACCCCGACGGTGGGCATTCGGCCTTGATATTTCCGGAGCTTCAACCGTTCCCACTGGACCGCGTCCTTTCGGCGTGGGAATCGATGACAGGCCAGTGGGCAGAGACGACTATAGCTGTCGGCGGCACTTCGGCGAGACAATCGGACTATCTGAGCGGTAAGGCGGTACCGAGGGTTTCGGTACCGCCTTACCGCGGTGTTGCTGGCCCCTATCGAGTCAGACTTCGTTTACGATCCGGTGGGTGGCGTGTGCGCGGGGCTGCCAGGGCTTACCAGTGTTTGCGGGGCGAGAGAATTTCCGGGCGCGAATTTTCCGCAATTACTTGGTGCTGGCGTGCCGTTGAACCGATCGATGAGCCACTGCAGGGCTCCGGGCAACCAGAGTGCGCCTCCGATTCCGTGTTCGATGGTCTCGTATTGGTCGTACTGGATGGCGAGGCCGGCTGCGCAGTAGCGGGTGGCGAGGGCAGCGACATCCTCGGCGACCATGACTCCGTCCCCGGGGCCCGTGCCTGGGCCGCCGGGCAGAGTTCCGTTGAGGATGCCGTTGGCGGAATTGGCTATGAACATCGGAATGGTGGGTATAGGGGCGGTGCCCATGTTGATCTTGTTGACAACGTCGACGAACTCGGGAACCGAATTGGGATCCGCATATTCAGGTTTGACCATCTGCTGCCAGGTCAGGCCCGGGTACTGTGCGATGGTGTTGGCGATCGATGCGTCCTGCATTCGCGCCACGATCTCGCGGCCGTAGTCGTTGAGATAGGGATCGAAGTCGATATCGTAGGCGCGAGCTATTCCCACGATCGCCATGCCGACAACGCCGCCCCAGCCGAGGCTTCCGTTTGCGTAGCGAAGGTTGTTGGCAGGATTGACGAGGACTCCTCCTTGCGCGGCACCGACCAGGTTGTCGTTGACCTCGGGGGCGTAGTCAGGGGCGAGAATCGATGCCCAGTTGGTGGCGATCGCGCCGCCGGAGTACCCCATCAAAGCGATCTCCGCGTCGGAATCAACCCCTGTTTCTGATACCTCCCGCACAGCGCGCAGGGAATCGAGGGTCAGCATGCCGTACTCGGGTCCGGCAGCGAAGTCCGCAGTCGGACCTTCGGTATCGGGGATGACCACGGTGTACCCGGCGGCGAGCATCGGACCGAACATAGCAATCTCACCGGACGCCAACGCGCCGCCGAGGTTGAAGTTGCGCCCGCTCGGGGTCCACTGCCCGATCGGGGTGTTACCGGCAATGGCGCGTGAGGGGCTGTCGTCCGGGTTGAGTGAGTCGTAGAACGATTGGTAAGAGAGAACTTTTCCGGGTTGCGCATTCGCGGGCCGCAGAACAGAGGTCACATTCGCGATCGGTCGGTCGAGGGCGTCGGTGGAACGGTAGAGAACTTGCACTGCTTGCAGCGGTGTCGGCACGTTGACCAGGTGATAGGGCACTGTGCGAGTTTTGAGGACAGCACCGGGGGCGTACGAGGACAACGGCGCGGAGCTGTCGTAATCGTAGAAGGTGTCGAACACCCGGGGTTCGGCCGCGGCTGCCGGTGCGGTGACCCCTACTAACGCGGTGGCAGCCAGGAAGGCCACCGCTGCGCGTGAAAGAGCTGTCATAGCTAAGTGCTCCGATTCTTCATCTGGAAGCAGACGCGGCAGCCCGAACACGGGCAGATTTAGACACTGGCGTCTACGTGAACAGAAGCAACATACCCAACTGTGATCCAGATAACAACAGTGTCGTTTTTGTCGCTTTCAGTCCCGGTTCGGCGAATGCGCCGAGGCGGCATCACCTTTCGTCGCCGAGTCGCGATCGCTTGCCTTCGCGCGCGTGATGGGTGCACCACGGGTGTGGTTGGAGGTGTGGGGTGGAGGAATCGGGCGGCGATGTCCGGGATCTGCTGCCTTCAACTTGGTCGCCAGATCGACGAGCAAGTTCAAGGACTCGGCAGAAAGTCCGTTCGAGGCCTGCAGCAGTGCGCGTACTTGCGAATCAAACAGCAGTGCAATGATGTTCGTGTCTGCATCGACTGCGTCCATGCGGTCCCCGTTCCACGGAACTGTAAAGAAATACCCGCTCGAGACCCTGAAATAGCTCGCGAGCGCAGTCACCACCTCCCTCGAGGGTGCTTCCCGTGCGCCGGTCCTCAACTGCGACAGATAGGGAACCGATATACGGCAACCCGAAGCTGCCAAACCGCTCGCGACTGTCTTGTTTGTCAACCGCCGCCCCGTGGCGGCGAACAACTCGTTGAGTCGCACCTGGAAAACGCTTTCCTCTGTCACTCGTCCCACCACCGCAATCCATCCTCTCGCCGATCTTGGAAGGGCACGATATTGCGAGCTCGCCGAACAAGGGGCCCGCCGAGCGCGAACCAGAACACCAGCTTGTTGGGTTCGCCCCGGCGACGAACGAAACCGACATCCCATTCCCGCGGACAGGCCCTGCCGCAATTCGTTGTGACGAGAGGTACCGCGAGCCCTGATGAGGGGCGGTGCCATCAATTGTTGTGTCTCGCGGAGTATTTCGAGAAAACCCTTTGACGCTGTCCATCCGAGATTTCGGGTTGCGACGGAGCCGAATGCAGTCGGCGCGACCAGGCGGTGCACGCGACCAGGGCCAGTCCGTACCCTTCTCGCATGTTCATCTGAGACACTGTCGACTAACTTCAGAAGAAAGTAGCGCACCAGTAACCGAGCGCGCAAGCGTTACTGCGACTTCGGTTGTCATCCGCGAAACACTGCGGGATGGCACATCGAACTGCTCGACCGCACCGCGGTGCTGACGTGGGCGCGTTGAAGTGCCCCTCACGATGAAGTGGGCGCGTCGGGGCAGAGCCGTGGGTTGGGGGGGTGGTCAGCGAGGTGAGGGCGCGATCAGTCGGCGGTCTTTTCGGCGCCGAGAAGACCGCTCAGAATCGTTGACATGACCTCGATGAGTCCGTCGACAGGTTGGCGGGTCGGCGCCGTGCTCCATTGATGCACGAGCGCGGTCAGCGCGCCGACGAAAGCCGTCGCCGCCATTTCGTATCCTCCCGGGGGAACGAAGTCTTCGCCCGCGGCGCCTTGGACTGCAGCTTTGAAGAAGACGGCCCATTCCGTGCGCCGCTCCACGCGATGCGCTTCTACTCGTGCACTGACCCCGATGATGTCGACATGCGAGATCTGGGCTCGCCGGGGATCGCCGCCGATCGACTCGACGTACGCGCGCATCGCAATCTCGGCGAGTTCGCCGAGCGAGGGGGGTGTTCGGTGGGCGATCGCACCTGTTATTGCGTCCCGCGCGTCGTTTTGGATCTGGTCGTAGAGTGCGATCAGCAAATCTTCACGACTGTCGAACTCATCGTAGAACTGCCGCCGAGCCAGGCCAGCATCCGCGCAAATATCAGCGACCGAACTCGATGCGTAACCCTTCGCCGAAAACACTTCCAGCGCAGCCCAGATGAACTGTGACCGTCGCTCTGCTCGCCGATCCGCCAGCGATCGACCGCGGTAGTTTCGGGTTGGCGTACTCACTTCCTGCACGTGCTCATGGTAGCCCGATTGTTCGACGAAGTTAGGCCGAGTGGAAGGCATCATTTGCGAGCCAGGCCGTACCAAGCAGATTTGATGATTGAGAGGGTGTTTGAGAACTCGCAATTGCGCGCGGGTGCCTCGCTGAGCACCGCAGAAGTGGGCTTCTGGTTGGGTCGGTGATTACCAAGTACTCGCCCACACTAGGAGCCCACAGTGCCGACATCGCGATGCCCATCGTGCCCGCCCCACGCGGCGGGCGGACATGGCTGCGCGGTGTACTCGTCGTCGGTCACCGACGCAGAATGGGTGACTCTCGAACCGCTGTTATCTGCGCCGGGCAGCACGGCAGGCCGCGGGGGACGACCCGAGAAGTATTGCCGCCGTGTAATAGTGGATGCCATCTTGTACATCGTGCGCGGCGGTATCGCGTGGCGGCAACTGCCCGTGGAGTTCCCGCCAACCGGGACGGTGTACGCGATCTTCGCCCGCTGGGCCCACAGCGGCGCGTGGCTGCGCATCGTCGACGTGCTGCGCGACCGCCTGCGGGTGCGTGACGGGCGGGACCGGTGCCCGAGCGCGGCGATCATCGACTCGCAGACGGTGCCGGCCGCCGATACCGTGCCCCGATCGAGCCGCGGCTGGGATGGCGGCAAGAGAACGAACGGCGTCAGCGGCACATCGCCGTGGATGTGAACGGACTGTTGCTCGCCGTTGTCGTCGCAGCTGCCTCGATCCAGGACCGCGACGCCGCGCACCGACTCCTGGCCGCACTGCGTGGCAGGTTCTCCACCATCCGGCTGGTCTGGGCCGATGGTGGATATCCCGGACGGTTGCCAGTCTGGGCGAAAGATGTTCTCGCCCTGCCTAACAGATCATCAAACGTATCCCCGGTGCCACCGGTTTCCATGTCTGTCCCCGTGTTCGGGTGGTCGAGCGAAGTTTCGCGTGGATCAACAGGC
The DNA here is from genome assembly GCF_056401335.1 of Rhodococcus sp. P4_F3_2. Classification (NCBI taxonomy): domain Bacteria; kingdom Bacillati; phylum Actinomycetota; class Actinomycetes; order Mycobacteriales; family Nocardiaceae; genus Rhodococcus; species Rhodococcus sp. P4_F3_2. The sequence continues at coordinate 22,777 of NZ_JBFUJN010000046.1, read as the reverse complement.
ATCGCCGCTGCGTACGCGACTACGAAACCAGACCCGACCACCACGAAGCGATGTTTCACATCGCGATGATCGCGACCATGACCAGGCGACTCGCTCGAACCTGACGGTTTTCAAACACACTCTGAGGTGAAGTTGCCGCACTGCTCTTGGGTGAGGTCTGCCAGCGCCAGGAAACGATCATCGCCTTGCGGGCACCAACAATTTTACTGTAGATGCAATTATTGACGATCCAGTATGGAGTTCTGGCGTAGATCTTTTATGTATCTGATGCCGATTCTCGCACGCCGAAAACGCGGAAAGTTGTGTCAATCGCCTACGTGCTTCCTTTGTGGACTTGGCTGAGAAGACCTTGCGTCGATATGTTGACGGTGCCGTGTAGGCGTGGTTTGCTTTCGGTGTTCCAAGATCATTGCCGTAGCGCTCCTGCCCGTCCGGGGGTGTAGGCACTTGTCACCGACAGGGCGACCGTGAGGCCGTCATGTCAGTTTCCCTCGACAACCGTCGTTCGTCGGTTGCGTTATGGATCGTCTTCTTTGTCAACGGTGCAGTGTTGGCCAGTTGGGCACCGCGCATCCCTCAAGTGAAATCCGAGCTTGGGCTCAGTGACGGTGCCATGGGGTGGGCACTTCTCGGGGTGGCTGCAGGTTCGGTGCCCGCGTTGTTGGGCACGGCGCGCCTTCTTCGCAGAGTCGAGGCCCGAACGATCTGCGTGACCAGCGCGATGGCGTTCGCGGCCGCGCTGCCGCTGGTGGCGTGGGCTCCGAACGGATGGGCGCTGGCCGGTGTGTTGGCGGTACTCGGAGCGGCGAGCGGATGCTTGGATGTTGCGATGAATACGGCAGCGATAGAGTTTCAAACCGTTGCCGGCACTTCGATTCTCTCTCGTTTGCACGGGGGTTACAGTTTGGGTGTTCTCGCTGGCGCTGGTTCCGGTGCGGTGGCCTCGCGATTCGAGTTCACGGTGCTCGAACACTTTCTAGCGGTGAGTGTTTCACTCCTGGTTCTTGTCTCGGTTGTTTCGCGATGGCTGCCTGCTGGTTCGGTGGGGGGCAGAGGTGCGTCGACCGCATCATCAGCTCGTCGTGTTGGTCGCACGGGCCCGATCTTCGCGATTCCAGCCACGATCGGTGCGTTGGCGATCGCGGCCTTGTTGGTCGAAGGAATGGTCACCGATTGGTCAGCTCTTCTGATCTCGCGTGATTTCAGCGCAGGAGCGACCTTGGGGGCGGTGACCGTCGTGGTGTTCAGCACGGCGATGTTCGTTTCGCGTACGTTCGGCGACCTCGTCGTGGCCAAACTCGGAGCGGCCACCACAGTGACCGCGGCCGCCGCCGCGGTGACTATCACTGTCATCGCCGGAGTCGGTGTACAGCAATATGTTTGGGGTTCGATCGTTGCGATCGGATGCGTGGGCCTTGCTCTAGGACCACTGTTCCCTTTGGCGATAGTCGAAGCCGGTCGACGCTCGAGTGGTGGTGTGGCTCTGGCGACGGCCCGGGTAAGTGCTGTCGGGTACGGCGCTTATCTGGGGGGTCCGCCGATCGTGGGTTTCCTCGCCGACCACGTAGGTCTGCGGACGGCATTCGTCGCCATCGCGCTGGCGTGTTGCGCTGTGCTTTTTCTTGTTTCGCCTTCCCTGCGCCGCGTCGATAGTGCACGCGGATCTCAGCTCGTCGAAAGGTGACCCAATGGCACATGTCGTCGAAGTCGACGTATCACGATACGACCCTGCGGCTCTTCAGGATGATCTGCCCGCCGGCAAATGGGACCACCTTCGGGTGAGAGCCCGAGAGACGTTGGGAGACAGGACGTTATGGTACGTCAACTCCACAGCAGCCGGGTGTGGGGTCGCGGAAATGCTTCATCCTATGATCGGTCTCGCCCGCAGCGTCGGGCTTTCGGCTCGGTGGTTGGTCATCGACGCTCCCTCGTCGTTCTTCGACATCACCAAACGTGTGGACAACGCGGTGTCCGGAATAGCCGGTGACGGCGGGCAACTCGGAGCAGAAGAAGAGAGGGTGTACACGGACGTATCCCGTGCGCTCAGCCCAGAGCTGGCGCGTTATTTTCCCCGGTGACTGCGTGATGCTTCACGATCCGCAGACTGCCGGGTTGTGTGAAGGGCTGCGCGAGTTGGGGCGACCGTGGTGTGGCGCGCGCACAACGGATCCGACGAACGCAACGCATACACCGAGCGTGCGTGGGGATTCCTTACTCCGCATCTGCGCGCTGCGGATGGTCTCGTTGCGACGATGGACACGTTCCGCCCGCCCGCCCCTGAGGGGACTCCGTATACGAGTATCGCTCCGTTCATCGACCCCACCGCGAACAAGAGCATCGCCCTCGCGGCACCGGACATTCGATCGTGACTGCAGCGTTGGGGAATCGTAGCCGCCGCGCCGCCCCTGTGGCCAACCCCCGGGGGTACGAGTTGTTCCGTGAGGGCGCGGCACCGACCGCGGAGGTTCCGATGGTCGTGCAGGTCAGCCGGTGGGACCGTGCCAAAGACATGGCCGGAGTCATCGATTCCTTCGCATCGAGTATCGCTCCGTACACACAAGCGCACCTGACGTTGGCAGGTCCGGAGATGACAGGTGTCGCCGACGACCCCGAGGCAGCTGACTATCTGGCACAGTGCGTTCGCAGGTGGCGGTAGTTGCCTCACGACACGCGACAGCGTGTGCACCTGGTATGTCTTCCGATGACGGACATGGCAGAAAATGCTCTGACCGTCAACGCATTACAGCGGCACGCAACGGTCGTGACGCAGAAGAGCAGGTCCGAAGGTTTCGGTTTGACCGTGGCCGAGGCCATGTGGAATAGAACGCCGGTGGTGGCAACCGCTGTCGGCGGAATTCAACTCCAGATTCCTTCCCCGGCGCACGGTGTCACTGCGCCTGTCGCCCCTGAGGGTGATCAGTTCGGCGCGGCCGTACGAATGTTGCTCGAAGACCGTGACAAAACGTCGACTTCTGGGCGAGCCGGGACGAGAACACATTCGCACGCATTTTCTGCCCGACACCCAACTCGTGGCCGAGATCAGATTTTTCGAAAGTCGTCCGAGATGGCGATGGTCAAAACGCACACCGAAACCGGAGGAACGATTTGAGCGCGTCTATGGTTCTGAGGGCCTGAAAAATAGAGGTGACTTGGTGTGTCGTTATGCGGCGAGACCGGCGTTCTCCACTGGGTCGTGACGACTAACTTGAATGTTTGATCCACCGGACCGCGCCGAGCACGCGAAGGGTGGACGGATCGAGAGCCGCACTCCAGTGATTGTCGGGGTGCCCTCAACGTGCAGTCAGGGTTCCCTGCAGACGCCACAGGGATAGGCGTCGTTGTCGAAACCAATGGAGTGGGGCCTGGCACCCGCGTTTAGGTTGCGGACACCGCGATCGAGACGGTAAAAATATTCTGGGGCAACATATTCAATGGCTCCATTGATAAGTGGATGCACGTTCAGCGTGCGTTGCCGAGGCTGGCGTCTTCCTTGCTGCCGCTGATCAGGAGGGTGACTTCCTCTACCCGTTGGAATCGGCCATCGGGTGCATGTTCGCCGAAGAGGTACACCTCGGTCACGACGCGTGCGCCGTCGGTCTTCTCGATGGTCACGGTGTGTCGATCGGCGTAAGTATCGCCCGAGACAAGTTCTTCGTGCACGGTGATCGATCCGCCTCTGACGACGGTCCGCAGGTGAATGATGTGTTCAATGAACGCATCTCGTTCATCCCACTGTCCGTTCGTGCGCTGTCGGTAGTCGTCGCTGAAGTGCTTGCTCACTGCGTCCTGGACCGAGATCCCCGTGGAAAAGATCAAATCGTCGAGTGCGGATTTGATATCTGCTGTCATTGTTCAACTCTCCTTCGCTACCGTCATATGCGTGCGTGACGCACGCATATGACGGTAACAGGAATGCGTGCTCTCCGCACGGGTAAGGTGTCGGAAATGAAGTCCGAGACTGTCGACGACCAGGTGGGGGCATCGATCGCCGAGGCGTTGGCCACTCTGCTGCGCCGCGGGCATCGGGAGAACCTCTATGCCCGCTTGACCAGCGGCCTGGGTACCGCGGTCGATGCGTCGACGTACCCGATACTGAGTGGACTTGCGCGGGTCGGAGCGTGCAGTGCAGCGGAATTGGGCCTCGAGATCGGACTCGATCGGTCTGGGGTGAGTCGCCGCGCGACACGACTCGAGGTTGCCGGACTGCTCTTCCGTAGTCCGGACCCCTCAGACGGCCGCGCTGTGCAACTCGAACTCACACCGCACGGTCATGAAGTGGTGTCAACATTACGGACGCGGCTCGCATCTGCGATCGACACCCTGTTCGAAGACTGGACACCCCGCGAAGCACATTTTTTCGCAACAGGTTTCGTGCGCTTCGTGGATTCCACACTCTTCACCAACTGAATACTTCCGGAACTCTATCCAGAAATCGTTCGGCCGCAGTGAATCCCGGATGTGTCCAGTCGGTAGATGAGTGGTGATGGAGACTCGCCGTGAGACCACTCTGGTGTCTGTTGCACTTGTCGACGAGTTGCTATCGGCGTGTGCATCGCAGGGACTGCTTGCCCGGCAGTGTGTTCCGCTGTTCTTGCATGGTTCTCACGTCTGTGCCCTTTCGTCGTCAGTGATGGATCGTCGACTCGCGGCTGATCGCACGAAGGAGCCCTTCGAGGTCGCGCTCTCCCTCAGGCGTCTGGGCGCCACGATGAAGGCTTCCGCCGATGAGTTGCTTTGCCGCCCGCTGGTCGATCAGTGCCCCCCATTCCTCCTCTTCCCTCTGGTAGCCCTCGAGAGGCGAAATGGGAGCGAAGATCCGTTTTACCGCCGCGACGACCCCGTCCGGAAGATCGGCGACGTTGCGGGCAAACCGGTCCACAAATGAGTCAAGCTCATCGGCCGGAACAGCTCGGTTGATCCATCCGTAGGATGCGGCGATGTCCGCATCCACGGCGTCACCGGCGAGAACCAGCTCCAGTGCCCGGTTGCGGCCGACTCGTTCGGCAAGGTATTGCGTGCCGCCACCGCTGGGGACGATTCCCATGAGTGACTCAATCTGACCCAATCGTGCGGTGCCTTTAGCAGCGAACGTCATATCGGCTGCTGCGACGAACTCGGCTCCGCCACCCCGGGCGATGCCAGCGAGCTTGACGATCGTGACCTGCGGTTGTCGACGGAGCTGTTCGCCGACGGACTGGAAGACATTGACGCCCTCGGGTGCCTGCGTGGCGAGCTCGCCGAGAAGCCTCATCTGGTCGCCGAGGTTCATGTCGACATGGGCGATGAAGTAATCCGAATTCGCGCTGTCGAAGACAATCACCGTGATCGTGTCGTCGTCTCGCAGGGCGTTCAGCAGCTGTCGAAGCTCTCGCATGACGTAGGCGCTGAGTGCGTTCACCGGCGGGTTGTCGAAAGTGACGTAGAGGATGTGCCCATCCCGCCGCGTACGCAGCGTCTCGTAGCGGGCGTGGACATCTTGGGGTGTAGGCGTATTGGGGGACATGACTTCTCCCTGGTATTAGATATGCACTCCGGTTTACAATGCATACCTACTCTGCGATCTCTCATCACGATCGTCAATAACGCACTTTAGGCATCCCAGGGATGCTGGAGGATACTGCTATGGAACCATTCAGCACGATCGTGGACACCACGACTGAGGTTTTCAGCGCGGATTGCGCGAGCCGGCCAATTCTCGACCAGATTGCCAACAAGTGGTCGATGATGTGCATGGCAGTGCTCGACGAGCCACGACGTTTCAACGAGATCAAACGACGCCTCCAAGGGGTAACGCAGCGAGTCCTGACTCAGACGCTGCGGAAGCTGGAACGCGACGGCATGGTCGAAAGACGGGTTCTCCCCACCTCTCCAGTCGGAGTAGAATATTCAGTCACTCCACTCGGAGAATCTCTGCGGGAACCGTTCGGTCGTCTCTATGACTGGACCGTCACCAATGCCGAATCCATTCGCCGCAATCAGCTCGCATACGATGCACGTTCAACTGACTCTGCCTGACATCGATGGACGGCGCGACTGAACCCCCTTTCCTCAACCGCGACGTGTGGACGCGTCACCGGTCAGCAACCATTCGACTGCAGCGGCGTCTCTGAGGATCGGGATGACCCATGAGGAAATGCCGCTCCGATGCGCGGCTCCGCCCTCATGCAGCAAGTGTTGTCGCTGTTCGGAGGATTGCTCACTAGTGGTATGCACTACCGAGCTCTTTATCAGCCGTTTCTTGAGCGCGGTGAAATTGCCTGCGGGAGAGGGCCGCCGAGGGTGCGGTCTCCTCGTCTAGATGTGTTTTCCTGGTGTGGTTCGGGTTTTGCGAGCGGGCCTGCACGGCGCACTCGGCGACCAACATCACTCACGAATCACCCACGAGAGAGGACATCGGCACGGCTCTCGCCGCGATCATTGCGATAGCAGCACTCTTGATCTCGGGATTCGGCTCCATCATCGCCCGCCTCGCAGGCGTGAATGCAGTCTTCGAAGGACTGCGCAGGATCGGCCTCCCGTTTCTATGATGCAGTGATCATGGCCGTCCTGGCCCCTAGCGGACCATCGCCATCACGTCTTGGACCAGCCGTTGTGTGTCTTCTTGCTCAACTGCGAGCGCGAAGACGACGCGGTAGTACAGCGGAGCGACGACGTGATCGAGAATCTGCTGGACCGTAGGCGTGGTTTCGCCCCGCTCGGTGGCGCGACGCACCATCACCGCTGCCTGATCGCGACGCGTGTCCGTGATGTCACAATGCGAGACGGTCTCCAACCGTGCCGCGACCACCGCCCGTAGATATCGGGACCTCTCGGGGCGAATGATGTCCCGTGCGATGACGGACGCCCACTCCGTCAGATCTGCCTCGAGCGATCCGGTATCAGGTACCAAGTCGCCTTCCCGTGTCAGCGCGGCGACGGCGACTTCCTCGAGGAGTGCGTTGACGTCGTCCCACCGTCGATACAGCGTTGTCGGGTTGACCCCGGCCCGCTCTGCGATGACGGGAAAGGTGATCCTATCGGCGCCTTCCCCCATGAGTTGTCCGACGGCTGTGTAGATGGCGTTCTGCACTCGGCTGCTGCGTCCGCCTGGGCGACGGGCGATATCTGGATTACTCATATCGGCATTGTCGCAAAGCTCTTTGCTTTTAGAAAGAGACGCGCTACAGTGATTAAAGCCAAGATAATGGCTTTAGGGGAGGTTTAGTGTTCAACCGTTCAGTGTCATTCGCCGTCGCCGGCACGGCCGGCGCCGCGAACCTGTCAGCCGCGTCGGCGCCCTCTCCGCTGTATCCCGTCTACCAAGGGGTGTGGGGGTTTTCCTCGTTCGCGCTGACGGTCATCTTCGCCGTCTATGTCATCTCGATGCTCGTCGCGCTGCTGACCGTGGGCTCGCTTTCTGACCGGGTAGGGCGTCGGCCTGTCGCTCTCGGGGCCCTCGTGCTCTTGGCGATAGGGATGTTGCTGTTCGCGATCGCCGGGGGCATTAGTGGCCTCATGACGGCACGCATCGTGCAAGGGTTCGCCGTCGGCGCTGCTACGGGCACCATCACAGCCATGATCATGGATGCAGCGCCGAACCCGAACTGCGGGTCAATCATCAGTAGCGCCGTCCCACCGCTTGGCATCGCGATCGGCGCGGTCCTCGCCGGCGCGCTCGTGGAGTTCGCGCCCTTTCCTCGTCAGTTGGTCTTCTGGATCCTCGCCGCCGCCTACCTCGCCCTCGCCGTGCTCGTATGGTTTATCCCTGAGCGCTCCCACACCGAGGCATCTCCGCGGGAATCGGTGTGGAGGTCGCTCCTGCCAAGCGCCGGGCTACCCCGGGCCACGCGGCCAATTTTCTTCGCACTTGTCCCGGCTATCGGCGCAACCTGGGCACTCGCCGGGCTGTACTTGTCGCTCGGATCGTCCGTGATAGGCACCGTCCTCGACGTCCACAATCACTTCATCGTCGGGATCGTCCTCGGCCTTTTCTTCACCGCAGGCATCATCGGCACCGTCGTCTCGGCCGAACTGGCGCCCCAACTGCGGGAGTGGGCCGGATACCGGACCCTCGGCCTGGGCGTCTTGGTCACGATCGGGGCGACACTGCTCGGGTCATTGCCCCCCTACGTTGTCGGATCGGTCATCGCCGGCTTTGGCTTCGGTGCTGTGTTCCGGTACGTCGTCAACGCGCTGGGCGACGCGGCCCCTGCGAATCAGCGGGGGCAAGTGTTCGCGACGATGTACATCGTCAGCTACATCGCCTTCAGCATCCCCGCCCTGTTCGCGGGCCTCGCCGTCGAGTGGATCGGCCTCCAACCGACCGCCGTCGCCTACGGTGTCCTGGAAATCCTGCTGATCCTGACCGCGACTGTCACCGGGGTCACCCGGGCTCGCCGGCAGAACGCCGAACGCACACCCCGGCTGCGCGCCGCAACGAACTGAATCACAGCTCGCCGTACCCCTCTGCCCCTTTTCTCACCCACCCGTCCTACATCTGTATTGGAGTATCACCATGAGAGCATCACGTCACCAACTGGGCCCTGCGACGGGACTCGCGCCCAGTCGTTGTTGCTTTGGCTTCTGGGTCTGTGGGACTCCCGGAACGGAGGTGGCCTGAGCTATGACCGCCTCCACCCTGACGTCCAAGACATTCAACACGCCGTGCCACACGACGCATTACCTCGAGAGCGGGCCAGACAACGGGCCGCTGATGATTTTCCTCCACGGCTGGCCAAGCATCGGCCTCATGTGGCGCGCGCAGATCGACGCATTCGCCGCCGACGGATGGCATTGCGTCGCTCCCGATCTGCGCGGTTTCGGAGGCTCATCCGTTCCCGACGAGACGAGCGAATACACCACCCGAAAAGTCGTTCAGGACATGACTGAGTTCCACGACCATCTCGGTGGTGGACCAGCGATCTGGATCGGCCACGACTGGGGCAGCGTCATCGCCAGCTCCCTGGCCGCCCATCACCCGGAACGCAGCCGCGGCCTGGTGCTGACGTCGTTGGCGTACTTCCCGGACATGAACGCGTTGCCGACCCTGGTCCCGCTGGTGGATCGAGAAATCTACCCGGTCGACGAATATCCGGACGGGCAATGGGACTACTACCGCTACTACGAAACCCACTTCGAGGCCGCCGTCGCCGACCTTGACGCGGACCTGGCAGCGACTCTGGCTTCGGTCTATAAGCAGGGTGACCCCGACGCTGTGGGGAAGGTGTCTTCGACAGCGCTCGTCACCCGCAACGGAGGACGATTCGGCTCCACTCATCGTGCCCCGGTGGAACCCGCCGATCCGAATCTGTGGCCGCCGGCGGACTTCGACACCCTGGTGGAGGCCTTCACGGCACACGGTTTCCGGGGGCCCTCCGCCTGGTACGTCAATGACGATGCCAACATCGCCTACGCGCGCACGGCCCCCGATGCTGGGTGTCTGTCTCTGCCGGTCTTGTTCGTCAACGGCGACTGGGACGTCATCTGCAGCATCACCGGCAACCGGCTAGGAGATCCCATGCGGGTTGCCTGCAAAGACCTCACCGTGACGAATCTTCTCGCGGGGCACTGGCTGCCCGTAGAAAGAAAAGCCGAACACGTCGACGTCATTCGTGCGTGGCTTCGCGACAAAAACCTGTGTTAGCCGCTCGACGTGACCGAGAAGTGGCTGACGGAATCAGCCGACGACCGGCACTGCGCTCAAATCGCTCGGGGACGCGTTCGTCAGTCTGCTGACGCATATCGCTGTAGCTCAGGTGGCGCAGATGATCACGCTGACGAATGTCCTCGCAGTAGTTCCCGACATCGGCAGCTACCGACATTGGCGGGCACCGACCCTGCAATCCGCTGAAACCTCTCGGAGCCGGCGAATTCGTCGTGCTTGGATTGCTGCTGTCACCGATCAGGAGTAACAACGCGTCCGAGGAAGGTTCGTGATGGACAATCTGGTGGTTGTACTGCCAGGGAAGACCTTGTCGTTTGAGATCCGCGACGTGAGTGCGAGCGGGTCACCTCAAGATCCACGACGATCGCCGCGACGGGTGTTGCTGGTCATCCATGTTTCGTGGTCAGCGTCGGCAAGATTCGGAATGCCACGCACCGCGAAGATCTTTTCCACCAATTCTACTGCCAGAAAACCGGATTCGTGCGTATGAACGCGGGCTCCGACCATGTATCGGGAGTAGATGTCAAATATCACGTACCCATCGAAATGCCGACCCATACGACGGGCCGGTGAGCTTGGTGATCTCCCGCGATTGCCTGGCCGCCGTCTCGATCAGTTCGGGACAATGTTGCAGGGAGCCGCATTTCACATGACGAGCATTTCCATGACTGCGGACGCCAGGCTCGCGGCCGCGAGCATGCCGGTGCATATGTCACTTGGGGTCGAGGTTTGCCCAGCAGCCGTGATTAGATGCGACGAGAAGGGGAGGCGATGCTGTCGATCTAGGCAAAATTCACCTTCACTGAGAAACTCCCACTCGTGTTTATGCTGCACGCCCGCCGTGAGGTCAACGAGGCGGAGTTGCAGCAACTAGATCCAAAAGCGGCGGTCGCGTGCGAGAAGTTCACGAGCCGGTCGAGCCGGTGCTCCGTTCGAATCACACGTGTCACGCTGACATGCCTTTTCTCCTCGCGCGCCAGTGACTCAGCTGAACCGTGGTCTTCGCGCCTGTACATGCTTCGGCGTCCGACCTGCCCCGGAGTGCGAGCAAGATCATGACTGCGGGGATGAGGGCGTCGTAGACGAGCACACCACCGGTATTGCCAGGAGCCCAGTTCCCGTGGGCGAACGACTGATACAGATGACCGATTGTGGCTCCCCAGAGGAACATGCCGGCCATCAAACCGATGGTGAGACGTTCTCGGGTGCCTGCGTGCACGGCTCGGAAGCCGCCGACGGCAAGGCCAAGATTCGCGAATGCAATTTCGGTGACGAACGGTGTTTGCGGAAATCCGATCGCGGTCGTCATCACGTCCGGGATCAGAAGGAATGAAATCGTCATCCAAGCGCTGCCACATCCCAGAGCGGCAGCCGCCCACCATCTTTGCCAGACCTCGAGTCGTGACAGGTGGGCTGTTCTCGCGGAGTGAATACTTGCACCGACCACCGCAATCACCAACCAGAGGAGTGGCACCGAAGTCTGAACAGTGAACATCAAATGAGACATAAAGAAGAGTCTTGCATACGCAATATTGCGAACGCAAGATTGCGTATGCAAGATTAAGCTACAGTTTTGTCATGGATGACGGGCTCACTGACTTGCTCCACCGAGTCGTTGCGATCTTCGGAGAGCTCGCGCGCGGCCGACTCGCGGCTGACGCGGCCGAGCTGACGTACACGCAAATGCGAATCATTGGGGCATTGGAAGAAGGGCCCGCGGCTACGCAACACCAGCTCGCTGACACCCTCGGGCTATCGGAGGCGGCGACCTCCCGCGCCTTGCAAATCTTGCAGAACGCCGGATTCGTCGACATCATCACTGATCCATCGCACGGTCGGCGCCGACTGGTGTCCGCAACCCCGGCTGGTCTGAAGCTTTTCCACGCGACGGGTGCGGCGATGGCAACCGAATTGCGGGACTGGTTGACCCAAAACGACTTCCCTTACGAACGCTATCTCAACGACTCACGCCGCCTCGCTGAGCTCTTGGTTCCGCTGACCCGGAAGACTCTTGTGTGGAACCTCGCGCAGGAGGGGTAAGGCCAGATGGCAGGGCGGCGACAACGAAGCCGCACCACCTGTCATCGATTTCGTGCGTTAGCGCTCGACTCTTCTTCTTCGGCTACGTCGATGGGGGTGGGTTTTCGTGCACTTCAGGTTTGGTGTGTCAACGTGGTTGAGCAACAGCAACGGGATCGTCGGGGATGCCCGGCTGCACGGCAATCGATCTGACGTAGCCGTCCGGCACGTCCACCGCGACGGGTTCGTGGTCCTGGGTGTGCAGGGACCACCTCGTGCCGGATGGGCATGCCAGGAAGTGCTCGCCGATCACGGCACCGTGAGGTACCGGCCAGTCCATGATTTTGCGAGGTTCTTCGCCGATCACGCACCGGTACAGCCCGTCGTGGCCGCCCACCCAACATCCTGTGGAGGTGGCCCACACGTGCCTCGAGTGTCCGATGGGTCCGGGCAGAACGTGTTCGCAGGCAACATGTTCGGGGTCGATGCTCACCACGATCGGCAATTGCTGGTCCGCGACCCACAACGTCTGGCCCGACCCCGACACGTCACCGGGACGATCGAGGGGCGGGCCGGTATGAGTGGTACGTCGTCGAGATCGAGATCGACGACGACCCCCACTGCACGGTCCACCTCGAACAGGTCATTGCGCATGAACATGTCGTTGTCGAAGAAGCAAATATCGACCAATGTGAGAGTGATCGACATCGCTCGCGCGCTGACCGGTCACCCACGCGTATGGGTTACGGTCCTCTCCGCGCGACAGCGTTGCACGACAGCGCTTTCGGAGACGGCTGACCGCTGATCCGAGAGAGTAGGGCGATGGCCGTGCGTCGGCTGTACAGTCGATGCCGATGACTTCTCCGGGGCTCACTGCAAGTGGTGTTTGTGCGGCGGAGACGACTGAGTGGCGATTCTCGTGTGCTTCTTCGTACTCGACGATCTCACGTATGTTCGCGGTTTCGGTCAGTTTTTTGATTGCGGAGAGGGCGTGAGCGACATCTTTCTATGAGACGGTGGCCGACCCGACGTCGTTTTCATGACATACGACCCCGATCACGTGGGCGGGACATACGAGCGCGGAGCTGGCGAACACGTCGACGGCTACGACATCGGCACCGCGCGAGCACAGAACTACCGAGCCGAGAAGTCAACGGCACCAAAACCTAGGGGTACCAGCCAATGAACGACGGCTTCAGCACTCTGGCCAATGACACGAGCACCGCGGTAAACAAGCATCTGTCGGAATGGACCGCATCGGACTGGATCGGCGAAATCGCCGTCCTCGCCGTCGGAGGGGTCGTCGGAGCTGTCGCGATCTTCGCGTTTCGCCTCATGCTGTGGGAGCGGAGCGACGTAGAGGCCGCCCCGCGACCGTGGTTCGCTGGAGCGATCACCATGTGGTTGTTGTCGACCTGGCTGCTGATCAACACCATCGGAGACCTTGCTCGTCACAGCCCGAGTCGAATCTTCGCTGCATGGTTCACTTTTGTCGCGCCGGTCCTGATCATCGCCCTCTTCGTCTTCGCATCCAGACGTGTCGACCACCTCAGAGACCAGGTCGACTACGCCCCGACCCGATTCATGCTCGTCTGGGCGGTCCCTTCCGTGGTGGTGTTCCTCATCGGTGTGGTCACGTCCTTCAACGAGATCACGGACCGAGGCGAATGGAAAAACCTTCTACTGCAGATGACTTGGCTCGGCGGACTTTTCATCCTCGCGGTGGCTGCCCTACTGAAGGTCCGTGAAGTCAGAGCCTTGCGGTAGCCCACTCGGCCCCGTTGATTCGGAGAGGTGTCGAGAATTGCGGACGATGGTTCGGCTTGACCCAAGCTGAGTCCAGAACCGATGTTGTTCTTTAGGGCCACCGCTACCCTTCAGGGTGCGGATCGGTACTCATTCGGTATAGATCGTTAACATCTACGCCGTCTTCATCCTTCAAATTTTGTAGCGGAATCTCTTCCGTAGTTGGCCATAGTTGAATCAAGCACGCCACATCGCGTGAGAACTCGCTACGGCCGCGAACACTCACACGGATTCCATACAAGCCTGCTGCGAAAGATGCTACGGAGTCGAACGCTACTGGCGTGAGTTCGATTTGCGAATTATCCGACATCGAAACCGTCGCAAATTCGGAAGTGTGAGACAGAACGATCGACGCTTCCTCTACCGCTTCCCATTGAGACAGTTCGACAGGGGGGATCGCATTCAGAACCTCTACACTGATTTCGGTAGGGCCATAAGTCCGTCCCGTCGAAATAATCGCCAGCCCATCCCCGAGGTGCATCACCTTTCCCAAGGAGGTGACTTGGCCAGCATCAGGATCCTTGTGCAGCCTGATCATCGGATAAATGAGATCCAAACTCACCCACGTTGCAGTCATTTGCCGATCCTAACGGCATGTAAACCCCTGTATCGCAATGAAGTCAGGTGTTGCGACGATCCTTAGAACCCAAGGTCCGGTGGGGGGCCTTTTCGGGTTCTGTGGCGGGTTGGCTGGGCTATTGGTGGTGAATGAGATAGGGAAGGGGCTAGAGGCTCATTCGCCGCAATGAACAGCAGGTAGTTGTTGAGTGTGCGTCAGGAGGCTGCGGTCTTTCGTGTCGGGCAATATGGGGGTATGCCCATCGTGTCTTCTTGGTCGGTCAAAGATTCTTGTCGAGTTGCCGTCGTTGGGTTGCTTCCTCTTCTGTGGTGGAGTCTGACTTTGTTGGCCGGTGCACTTGGCGTTGGGTACGAAGTCGCTGGCGATGTCATCGTGACGTGGAACCTGTTGGGTGCCGTCGGATTGATACTCGTTATCCCCGGCGGGATCATCACTCTCATCGGCAGCGGAAAACTGAAATCTTCCAGCACATTCCGGCGGGGGCGGGCCCTCGCCGCTGTGGGCCTGGCGCTCGTGATGTCCTTTTGTCTGTTGGCCATCAGTGTTTCGATTCAGGAGTACCTGGCACCGCTTGCTCGACGTGATCCGAACAGTTGGAGTCCGGTGTTGAGCAGCAGGGAGCAACTGCTCGTTGTAGTGCCGTACACGCTCATGCTGGCCGCGATGGTGAGTGTCTTTGTCAGGCTGTGCCGCCGAGGTTCCTCTCGTGTACCTATGTGACTTCTCATGACGAGCGTGAGGCTGCGGTGGGTGCTTCGTGTCGTTTTGGGTGGTTGTTTGTTCTGACGTTGGTTACCTGCGCCTTCGTGGTGTTCGCTGATCGGTTTGTGCCGTTGTGCCGTTGTGCCGTTGTGGCTTTTGTGGGTGGAGACCGTTGTGATTGTGGGGGCGATGGCGGTGTTGGCGTGTGGGGAGCGGCGGGCTTCACGTTCACTCTGAGCGGGATTTATGAATCTCAGCGCTGTTGGGTCTCGTATGGCGTTTGCGTTGTGTATGAAATGTGCTTGTTTACCAATTTGAGGGAAAATGCGAAATCTTCAGATCTCGGTGTTGTCTTTGTTCTTGCTCATTGTGGTGGTGGCTGTTTCAGCGTGGTCGGAAAACGAGTATCTCCGCACACCTTTGTTGATTGCTTTGGCTGTGACATTGATATTGGCGATTCTGTTGGAGATCAACATCCGGCGCTTCAAATAATTGACAACTGACGGCAGCGCCGGGTTCCTCGGCGAATGTCTGGGTACTTTTGTGGGCGTTGACCTGGGGTGATGACACGTCCCCGGTTTGCGCTGGTTGGTGGATGTCGGTGTGGGGAGTGTTTGGTTGTTGTGGGTGTATGGGGCGCCGGCGGATTAGGCGCTGGCGCTAACTACCGAATTGCAGGTACGGCGATACGTCGGTCATCGACTGCGCAGCTCCACTTCGCTAACCCGTCACCTCCGAGCAAGACACCGCGCCCTGTAATCATTCCCGGCGGGGGCCGTTACAGTTTGTGAGATGACGAGCGTAGGTGTGGTGGGGGCGTGGAATAGGGACGCTGGCTGGGGGGTCATCGACTCTACGGATACTCCGAGCGGATGCTGGTTCTATTACAGCAATCTGTGGACGCTCCAACACCCACCACTCGCCGCTGGAGAGTCGCTTGAAATCAGGGGGCAAAGTGGAGATGTTGAGATCGGTGAAACAGTCGATTTCGACTGGGAATCGGTGCAGCAGGATGGGTTCTCCTTCCGGGCTGTCGACGTTCGTCCACGCAGAAAGCCGCCACGTAGAACCATTGCCTTCACCGTCCACGGCAAGCTGGTTCCCTGGCCTGTCGAGCGTTTCGGAGAGATTCCATATCCCGATCTGTGGATCGATGAGGGCGTGCAGTAAACGCGTTTCGGTCGCACAACAAGTTCGGGTAGCGCTTCACCGCTTCTGCTCTGGGTGCTCTGCGCCGTACGACTGAAATATCAGCTGTTCACAACCGGATGGGCCCGCCCCGTGGGGTGTTCGGGTTCGGTGGTGTGGGGAGTGGTGCCGTGTCGGGGTGTCCCTATGGGTTTCGGCAACCCATCAGATATCGGGTGTTGGCGGTGGCTGCGCCGCACTGGGTGGCGCAGCCGGGTAAGAATCAGCTATGGATACTTCGCGGCGGTATCGGTTGTTCGCCGAGTACGAGGCCCGCGGCAATTCGCCGTGTTACGAACGGTGGTGCCTGGGCATCGCCGACGATCGGGAGCTTGTCGCTCTGATCGACCAGTTGCCGACCGACAAGCGGCAGCCGAACCTCGTGCTTGGTGCGGCGCGATACCTGGGCGTGGAGGAATCACTGTTCCTGCTGTTCAAGGATTGGATGGTCGTACACTGGGGCGCGGTCCGAGAGGTGGCGCTGGCGCGCAGCACTCAGACGAACGAGGTCGGTCGAGTCGCAGCGCTGCTCCCGGTGCTCTCGCAACTTCCGGGACCGCTGTCACTGATCGAGGTCGGGGCCTCGGCCGGGCTGTGCCTGTATCCGGACCGGTTCAGCTACCACTACGGCGATGATCAAGACTCCATCGACCCCGCATCAGGGCCTTCGCCAGTTGTTCTGCCATGCGTCACGACGGGTCGCCCGCCCCTGCCCGCAGCCGTTCCGACAGTGGTCCACCGGGCCGGAGTCGATCTGAATCCGCTCGACGTCAACGACACCGACGACATGCGCTGGCTTGAATGCCTTGTCTGGCCGGGGCAGACGAACCGGCTGGATCGCCTCCGAGCTACCGCTGCCATCGCGCGGCAAGAGCCGCCGCACTTGGTCGCGGGGGATCTCACCGACACCATCGCAGGCTTGGTTCATGACGCTCCACGGGACACGACCATCGTTGTGTTCGGTAGCGCGGTCCTCAACTACCTCGATCTCGACGCGCGAACGTCATTCGAGGACACTGTGCGCGGTTTGCCGTGCCACTGGATCTCCAACGAAGGCGGCGGGGTGATCACGTCAGTCGTCGATCAACTCCCCAAGCCGATCTCAGAAACCCGCGGCCAGTTCGTCGTCACCCTCGACGGCAGACCGCTTGCGTACGCCGGAGCGCATGGACAATCGCTGGACTGGTTCGCGTCGCCCTGACTTGGGCAGCGCCCTTCCAGATTCACGCCGCACAGGTGGCTGTATTGCGTGGTTGCTCGGCTTATGGTGCGTGGGTGATGGCATGCGGGGGAGGGACGCGGTGGCGTCGGTGGGTGGTGTTCGGGGTGGGGTTCGTGTTGGTGGTGGGGGCGGTTGGTGCYTTCGCGTTCCTRGGGGTGGGGCGGTCTTCGTATGARCTGTGCGCAGCCGATTCCGCTGTGGCGTTGGAAAGTGCGTCGCGGGTGTGGCTGCCGGTTGTCGGGTCCTCGTGTACTTATGCGACGTCTCATGACGTGCGCGAGGTGCGGGTGGTGTTCGATGGTGCGGCGTCGGTGTTCGCTGTCGCCGGGTGGGTGTTGATGGGTGCGGCGTTTTATTCGCGGCGGCGACAACCACCGCCTGAACCCGAGTGGTCGATGCCGGTTGATCGGGGATAGAGGCGCGTGCGATGACGGTCGTGATTGGACTTGGCCCCGTCGTGATGTGGGAGGCTACGACCGCCTTGACGGCCACTACCGAATCACCAACTCTGACTACGAGAGAGAGCTGTAAAAGGTGCGAGCAGATATCGAACGTGCTGCCCAGGCGGTGCGCGTGGCCGCTGAGTTCGACTGGACGTGGGCCGTCAATGACCTGCCGCCGTTCTGCGGTCAGGTCGGTTGGCAGTTCAGCGGCCTCGATGAGCAGGTGCCAGCAGCCGTGACCAATCTCGAAGTCAATCGCCCCGATGTGATGGTGGGCGTCGCGGACTTATCGACAACCGAATTGTCGCGAGCGATCGATATGATCTCCTTCCGTGCCAGTGATGTGGTTCTCGGTCAGAGCGACTTGGAGCCTGAGCTGGATGAAGTTTTCGATGCACTCGTGGACCGGATGTTCGAACTGCTGGGGCAGCGGCCCACGGATTGGTGGATCGAACCGACCCGCGGCCTGCGCTGGGACCTTCCGAGCCTGGTGGTTAGGGTCCAGATCGGCGTCTCATCGGTCTGAGTGTATCTGGTCAGTCCTGCGCACCAGCAATGGAACGACGAATACGAGCAGAGCGCCGAAGATGAGTAGACGTGAGGTTGGTTGAGGCTGCGGTCTGGCCCGACTCGCTGTCATTGCTGAAAAGTTGAGTGGGCGGTGTTGTCGGGGTGTGCTGGTGTGCTCGTTTTGTGGTGTTGACCTGCGGTGATGACACGTCCCCGGTTCGCGTTGGGTGGTAGATGTCGGTGTGGGGTGTGCTTGGTTGGTGTGGGTGGGTTCGGTGTTGGTGTTTTAGGGTTTGACCTGCGGTGATGACATGCCCCGGGGCGGTTGTTGGGGGTGTGTGGGGCGCCGGCGTTTTTGGGTGCCGGCGGGGTGTTCGGGTTCGGTGGTTGTGGGGGAGTGGTGCCGGGTCGGGTGGGGGTGTTGTGGGGCTCGTTTTTGGGTGTTTTTGAATGTTGTTGCATGTCAGAAGCTTTCGGTATTCGTGCTCCTCTGGTTTCTCGACCATGAGGGGCCACACCCCGGCCTTGTACCGATATCCCCACCAACCATTCGGCAGCAAAACCATTCCGGCCTGACCCTCGTCAGGCGGTGGCCTCCAGCCTCTATCGTCGTCAGGGGATCGAGTCATATCGACAGTGTCTCAACCTCTCGAAAACGGTCGCGAGCCAGGACAAACCGGCACACAGTGGAGAGATGAGTCCGGCTACGGGAAAGGCAGTGCCGCCGATGCTCGCCACGCTCGGGCAGCCCCCGACAGGGGAGCGCTGGCGTACTGACTGAACTAGCGAATCGCATCATTGCAGTTCAGGTGCCGCGTGGGTGCTTTCCTCGGTATGTGTAGCGAGACGCGCCGGGCTGATCTTGCAAGGCTTGTGGTTCTTGTCGTGGGGCTGGCTGATTTCGACAGGTTCCGAAGTCGAGTCGTACAGGTTGCTCGATACGTCAGGTGAGGTAATCGGTACAGCGACAATGTTTTTCGAGGAACTTACGAGAATATTTGATGGTGGTCATCTTCATGATGACCCCAGCGTTGTCCTAAGTCCGCATTTCCTCGGCGACCGGGAACGTCGAGACTTCACGCACGTTCGGACCGGTTCTGGCAAAGGCATGCTTCTTGCAGGCGTCACCACTGAGGTCTATTCTTTGATTGACTGATCAGACAATATAGAGGAGTGGTGTGTCGAGACGGGCTGATCCGGAACGGATCGCGCAGAAGCGGGAGCAGATCGCCGTCGAGGCTGGTCGCCTGTTCGCAGCTCAGGGATACGACCGCACGAGCGTCGCCGAGGTCGCCAAGGCGGTCGGCACCAGTCCGGCCAGTGTCTTCTACTACTTCGAGGACAAGGCCTCTTTATTCCGAGCTGTGTTCGAACGAGACCTGCCCACCGCCGAGGCGTTGATCGCCCGGCACAGTGCAGGGTCCGACTCGGTGGCGGCGATCTTGGACATACTCGACGCCCTGACCCAAGACGCTGCCGACCCCTCGGCCTCGGGCATGCTGATCGAGCTGTTACGCCGCGTCGGGGTTGACCCCGAGCTGCTGGCGGTGGTGGGGCGTACCGCAGACGTCCTCGGTGAAGGACTTGCCGCTCTGATCGCTCGCGGGATCGCAGACGGCGCCATCGACTCGAACCTGGACGCGACCGAGACAGCAACTTGGCTGCTGGCGATCGTCGATGCGACCTATCTCAATGCCCGGCCAGGGCACTCCCCACATACCGAGTTGCACCGCACCGTGCTCGGTTACTTCAAGCCCCCGCGAGGCCGTCAGGAGGAACGTCATGGCTGAAAACTCCATCAACGTCTCGATCCCGCGACGATGGATCGTCGGCATTCACGTGTCGGGTGCGGTGCTCGGGTTCGGCGCCGCCTTCGTCATCGGGCCGCTCGTGACCTGGCTACTCGGGTTCGTCGGCGATGCGCCCGGTCCGCTGCGCTTGGCCGCAGGGCTGCCCCTGGTCTGGGCGATCCCGGTACTTACTCTGGTCGGGCTCGGTGTCGGGGCCTGGTTCTCCAGAGTGTGGCAAAAGGAGAATGGCACTATCGCGATCACTTCGGAAGGGGTGACGGTGCATCGGGCCGGGAGCAGCCGGCATGTCGCCCGCGGACGCATCGGCGGCGTGTTCACCGACAGCCGCGACCTTGTCGTCATCGACAGCGCCTCCAACGAGCTGCTTCGCGTCCCGACTGACAAGGTTCTCGTGCACAGACTGCACGCCGCCTTCGAGCACTTCGCGTACCCCTGGCAGGGCACACGAGACCCCCGGGACCACACCTTCGAGACATGGATCGACGGAAGTGGGTCTCTGGATGATCGTGCGCACGATCTCCTGCGCACCCGGCAGCGAGCGTTGGCCGACAAACGTCCCGGCGCCGCTGAAGACGCCCGAGACGAACTCCGTGACCTCGGCATCGCAGTGCGGGATCGCCACGACACCCAGCAGTACCGGGCGATTCCGTGAAGCCTGTGCTTCATTCGGGCTCACGTTAATCACGCACTTGCCAGTCTCGAAATTCCGCGACGTGCAGCGCTGCGGCCGGGTGAGACGTACTGTCCAAGCCGGTTGGGTGATACGACGAGTCTTGGTACGCAGGGTTGCCAATAGTCGATGAAACACGCTGCGCTGCAACGAAGTATGTTCACATGCGAAGTGCATCGTCAGTATCGAGTGGCAGCTTCGCTACCAGAGTGCGGGCGGACGTCCCGCAGTGTTGCCGATTCTGACGATGTCTTGTCGTTTGAAGGCTATTACCAAGGGCAGATGCTCTCTCCCTAGTGCAGTTAAGGAGAAACTCATGACAGATGAACGCTCGTATCCGAGGTGTTGATCAGCCGGTGTGGTGGCCGCTAATGGGTGATCTTGTGGTCGGTGAGGTAAATCAGGCGTGTGTCATTGACGCTGAAGGCTGTCGGATCGTCGGGATGTTGTTGTGCGATGACGAAGACCTGCAGAGCAGAGCTTTTGTCTACCCGCCAGGATTTGCGTGCATGTGTGTATGCCCAGTCCAACTCTCGTTGGAGGGCGTTGCGCCGGCCGGTGGGCCATCCGGCGCGGTCGATGGTGAGGGTGCAGAGCAGCGGCTGTTGGCTCCGGGGTTGCTTCGGAAGCAGCGTGATGGCGAGCAGATCCCCGTCCTCGGATAGTGGCACTGTCCACCGTAGTTCGGCGTAGAAAACTCTGGCAGCGAGTGCGGGGATTTCGTCGTTCCAGACGCTTATCCTTCTGAAGGCGTACCGATAGTTGTCGGCGTCGACACCGGGGATACGAAGTGATTGCGCTTCGCGCGCACTTTTGGTCGCGAGGTAGTTCCAGTAGTCGACGACACGGCCGAGTGTGTGAGCGACGTCGCTACGGCCACCAGGCACCGATCTGGCTGTACCGCCCCCCGAGCGGGACCTGCGCCGGTTGTCGACGTCAACATCGGAGTCGCCCTCGCCGGGAGCTTTTTTCGCGGCGACCGTACGATCCACGAGCACCAGTCGATGCGGAATGCCCGAGCGGGTGCCTTCGAGACTTGTTTTGCTGTCGCGGGAACTCAATGAGTTGTCCTGCGGGGACTTTCGCTCGCAGTCCGCTTCGTGGACGACCCCATTGGATCCAACGCTGAATGTCGGCGACATCTTGATCGAGTCCATGTTCCACGGGCGGACGGGGACCCGGCAGCCAGCACACAAGAATTTCGCAGCCTTACGCTCTGATACGGTCCACCGCTCGACCGAGATCGCCGTGATCGGGGTCTCCGTTCCATCGGCATCGACGAGAAATGCTTCTCTGTCTGCGGAGAGGGACCCGCGAGCGGAGGAGGATGCGGTGGTCCCCATAAGTCGTTCCATTTCTATTCGGCGATTGATGCGTGGTGACGGCGATGCGCCTGGAGTTGTCGAGCTATCCCGAGTGGTCGTGCACGAACACTCGATAAGGCGACGATGCGGAAGCGCCCAGTGCAGAACCGGATTCGACAGGAAGCGCCCCTATCAGGAGTGTTGGCTCTCTAGTCCTTGTGGTCAGACAGGGGAGGAAGCTCTCCGTCTGCGCGCTGGCGGGCGCGTCGAGCGCCGAACAGGTGCGCCAGTTCCGTCTGCGCACGAATAGCAGCCACAACGTCGGCTACCGACTCGGTGTCCGAAACACGATGCCGACAATGGGTGATTCCGCGTATCTCGTACATTGCCACCGCGGCGTTCAAATCAGCAGTTGCCGAAGCTATTTCAGTGCGTTCCTCCGCGCTGAGAGTGCGAGTGAATCCTGCGAACTCTTCGGATAGGCCATTGCGGGTTGTGGTCGGCCGCGTACGCAGACGACTGAACAGTGTGGACATGAGCGTGGTCGATCCCCCGTTGTTGAGATTCTCGGTTCGAATCACCGACATGGCGTCGTCGGTACGGGCCACGATAGCGCTCTCTGTGGCTGCGCGCCGCTCTGCCTCGGTAGGGGAAAGCGATCTCTTCGGAACAAATCGAGGGAGCAGATGAATTCTCCATAGGTTGCTAATTGACAACCTCGTGGTTATGCTGTGGTTGTCAACTAAATAGAGAGGTGCGAAGATTGCCACAGAGATTCAGAGGAATCGACCAGGACACGAAAGTGATCCTGAAGGCACTCGAGAAGGCCGGATTCGAAATCCGCGCCACGAAAGCGGGTCACCCGATGGTCTACAAAAA
>NZ_JBFUJN010000045.1:0-29154 GCF_056401335.1 Rhodococcus sp. P4_F3_2 | reverse complement strand
GTGCGTCGACGTCGGTGTACGACGCCATGTTCGCGGGAACCACCCAGAGGGCGGCACCGGCGCGAGCGTTCTCGCGGTACAGGTCGCGGTAGAAGCCGAGACGCTGACCGTCGAGTCGTGAGGTGGTCACGAATACCGTTGCGCCACCGGCAAGGAGCTTGCCCGTGACCGCTGCCGCGATGGAACCCTTGCTGGCGCCGGTCACTACTGCGACCTCGCCTGCCCACTCGGGTGCGTCGGATTCTGTCGTCACGGCCGCATCAGCGATGCGGGTGTAGACCTCGGCGACCGCGGTGCGGCCTTCGTCGGTTGCACGGGTGGCCCACCACTTCGCCTGTGCGGCGACGGTGGAACCGGCACCAATGAAGTTCTCGACCGACAACGCGGTGTCACCGAGCCAAATACGAGCGAGATCCTCACGCGCACTTGCCCAACGGTCGTCGAGCAGCACGGCTTTCTGTGCGTCGAATGCCGGAGCAACCAGACGCGGCCAGTCGGAGCCGAGTTCAGCCGAGACCAGGTCGACCAGTTCGGTGTCCTCGACCGTCGCGACTGCCGTTTCTTCGTTCAGTCCGAGCTGCTCGAGTACCAGGCGTGCAGCCGAGGCCAGAACGCCGTTGCGTCCGGTGATGTTCTCGGTGAACTCACCCAGGGCGGCTGCGTCGACGGTTCCGCCGCTTCCGCCGCCGGTAGCCGGCAACGAGACGCTGACTCCGCGTGCAGAGCCGACCGAGGCAACTGCGCTGTCGATGACTGCGTCGACCGCTGCGGCGTCGGCCAGTGCGCCGGAGCTCAGGCCACCGAGGTCGCCGCCGCGGATGCTGGCGCCGTCACGGGTGCCGAGAGCCACTGCTGCGGTGACGTGGTGCGCCCAGCCGTCGCCCAGTTCCCAGACCTTCTTGACGCGGTCGGCGATGTAGCCGGGACGCTTGCCCGAGGGGCCGAAGACCTTGCGCAGGTGATCGTTGATCGAATCGGAGAGCACCGGTCCGAACGGCTTGTACGTACGGGCGAGCTTGTCGACGGTTGCTCCCAAGGAGCCCATGTCGGCATCCGCGGCACCGTCGATGGCGCCGAGGGACAGCTCGGAGCCGAGGTCGACCAGAAGCTGGTTACGACGCGAGGAGACGCCGTCGCACAGTGCCTCGATCGTGTCGGCGGGGCCGACCTGATCGGGACGGAGCTTGGTCCACAGGCTGATCAGGACCTTCGTGGCGTCGGGCGCCTTGAAGGTGAGGTCGTCCGGACGCGGTCCACCCGAGGGTGCAGCCGGCGCAGCAGCTGCAACCGGAGCAGCGGCCGCGGCAACCGGTGCAGCCTGCGCAGCAGGCGCTTCGATCTCGTCGTCGTCATCGACGGCGGGGTCGACGTCGGTGCCGTAGACGATCGCAGCTTCGCGCTCGACGTTGAGAACCTCGACCGGGTAGCCGAAGCGGCCCGGCAGCTTGAGGGTCTGCGACGCGAGGTTTGCAACGGTCGGGGCAGCACCGAGACCGATCTCGACGAAGCGTTCGACCCCGAGTCCACCTTCGGACTCGTCACCGAAGAGCAGGTCCTGCGTCTCGATCCAACGGACCGGGCTGGCGAACTGCCAAGCCAGCAGCTCGATCAGGATGATGCGGGACAACTCGTGAGTGCGCGTTGCGTAGCTTTCGAAGTCTGCAAGGACTTCCTGCAGCGGCTCGGACGGCACCAGGTCGGCGATTTCCTGAACGAAGTCACGACGCAGCGAGAACGGCTTCGGAACCAGGTTCGGGATGTAGCGGCCGATCAGGATGTCCGGATCGATGTCGTGCGGGAGCAAGTCCTGCAGGCACACGCGGAAGTCCGCCACGCCGCCACGAAGGACGGTGGAGTGGAACGGCACGTCGATGCCGGGAACCTGGATGTATGCCCGCTTGCCACCGAATTCTGCTCGGCGACGATCGATTTCGACCTCGAGTGCGTCGAGACCGGCTACCGAACCGGCGATGGCGTACTGGCTGCCGCGCAGGTTCAGGTTGACGATTTCGAGGAACTCACCGGAGGTCTCGGCGACACCGGCGACGAAGCCCTGCACGTCGTCGTCGGAAACACCGATCTGCGACGGGCGAATAGCAGCCATGCGGTAGTCGGAGCGACCGGCTTCGTCACGGGGAACGAGCTGGTGCATGGCGGAGCCACGCTGGAAGACGACCTCGAGAAGTGCTTCGAGCGGGAAAACCTCGGCGACAGCAGCGAGTGCGTTGTACTCACCGACCGAGTGACCGGCCAGAAGGGAATCCTCGATGAATGTTCCGGACTCGCGCAGCTCGGCAACCTGGGCAACACCGAGAACGGCCATGGCCACCTGGGTGAACTGAGTCAGGTGCAGGACACCGTCAGGATGCTTGTGCTCGACACCGCGCGCCTTGACGGTCACCGGGTTGTCGCGCACGACAGCGAGAATCGAGAATCCGAGCGCCTTGCGGGTGTGCTTGTCCGCACGCTCCCAGACGTCGCGGGCGGCCTTGGAGCGTGCACGAGCGTCGAGGCCCATGCCCGGGCGCTGGATGCCCTGGCCGGGGAAGGCGTAGACGGTCTTCGGTGCGGCAGTGCGGCCGGTGGCGACCATCACCAGTTCGCCGTCGATGCGGCAGCCGACCTCGACGATTTCTGCGCCCTGGTCGATGCCGACACGGTCGACGCGGACGTCGATCTCGGCGCCGGGGCGAACCATCCCGAGGAAGCGGGCGGTCCAGGCGGTCAGGCGGCGCGGCGGGACGCGGGTCTCGGCCGGGTCGACTGCGGTGACTACCTGTTGCGCTGCGGCGGAGAGCCACATGCCGTGCACGATCGGGGTTCCGAGGCCGGCCAGCAGAGCGGCGTTGTCGGAGGTGTGAATCGGGTTGTGGTCACCGGAAACCTGAGCGAACGCACCCATGCTGACCGGCGCGAGGATCTTCGCGTCACGGCGACGACGACGCGAGGTGTCGACAGCCGCATCGCTGATCGATCCACCGGCGCGAGCCGGGTCGGCGAGTTCGCCAGCGCCCGTGCGTCCGCGGATCGCGAAACGCTCGGTCATGGTGACGACTGCGGGGGCGTCGAGGCCCTCGCCGAGCATGGCACCGACCTCGACCTTGACCTCGACGACGCGACCGAGGTCGGTGTCGAGAACCGAGGCGACCTCGGCATTGACCACGAGAATGCTTGTCTCGGAGGGAAGTTCACCGACGAAGTCGACGGTGTGGTCGAGGTGGACCAGGTCGAGCATGCCTTCGATAACGGAAAGACTGTCGAGCTTGGCTGCGCCGAGGACTGCGAACACTGCAGGCCAGCATGCTCCGACGACGACGTCCGGAACAGCCTTGCCGCTGACACTGAGCGTGGTGGGCAGGCCGGAACCGGTGACACCGGCGTGATCGGCGATGCGATCGGGAACCCACGCGACGTTGAGGCGGGCCTTTCCGTTCTTGACTGTCGGAAGTTCCTGTCCGGCAGCAACTGCCAGCAGCGCGGACATCGCACCCTCGGCGTCTGCCTCGGTGACAACCGGAGCGCCGCCGTCTACGACGGACTCGGGGATGGTGATCGTGATGTCGACCGACTTGTCTGCCACCAACGGAACCGAGAGCAGCACGTGCGAGGAATCGACGACGGTCAAGCTGGACCCCGTGGTGCCGTGAACTGCCTTGTCGGCAGACTCTGCGTTCCACTCGTCGAGGTCGCCGAGGCGACGGACGGGGTTCTGGGTCAGGCGGCCTGCCCACTGGAGGTCGGGAGCGGAGAGGACGGCGTCGAGAAGTCCGGGTGCGGAATCCTGGTGGCGACGGCTCGCGAGTGCGACCGGAGCGGTTCCGGCAGCAACCAATTCGTCGTAGGTCGCCTTCTCGAAGCGATCGAGCAGGTCACCGACCGGCTCGTCGACACGGGTGATGCCCGCGACGGCGACGGTGCCGGGGATGACACAAACCTGATCGGCGGTGTAGCGGGGATCGTGTGCCTGCCACAGGGAGTCGCTGCGCCACCAACGGCGAACGTCACCGTCGACGACGGGAACGAAGTTGACCGGCTTGCCCGGCGTCTTGCACAACGAGGTGAAGAACGAGACGTCTGCGGGATGCAGAACCGTCGTCGAGTAGTCCGGGTACGACGCCTGCAGTGCGCAGATCGCAGCCTCGGGGCGCTCGAGAGTCTCGGCGTCGCCGAACAGTGTGGGGATCGGGCCACGGTCGACCGGATGCAGACGCGCCTCGGTGCGCTGGAGCATCTCGCCGAAGCGAGCACGCCAGGTGATGTCGAGCCACGGGCTCGAGGTCGCCTCGACGATGGCGTCCTGAAGATCTGCGCCGCAATCGAATTCCTT
Source organism: Rhodococcus sp. P4_F3_2 (assembly GCF_056401335.1). Lineage (NCBI taxonomy): Bacteria > Bacillati > Actinomycetota > Actinomycetes > Mycobacteriales > Nocardiaceae > Rhodococcus > Rhodococcus sp. P4_F3_2. Next base: position 24,827 of record NZ_JBFUJN010000045.1, on the reverse strand, counting down.
CGCCGCGTCGATACCGACGGTCAGCTCGAGGTAGCGGCGCAGCCACTGTGCGTACGTCATGGACTCGACGTCGCCGAAGTACGGCTTGGCGGTGACGTCGAGGGCGGCGATGATCTCGTCGCGGCGCTCTGCCACTGCCTCGGAATCGCCGGCAACCTCGTCGAGGAGGCGTCCGGTGCGCGAAGCCGCGTTGTCGATCTCGTGAATGTCGGCACCGAGCTGGCTACGGCCAGAGGCCATTCCGCCTTCAGCGGTACCGGCACCGACCCAATCCGGTGTACCGGGCGTGTCGACGAGGAGCTGCTTGACCTCAGGAGAGGTGGTGGCCTCGAGAGTCGCCATGGCTGCAGTGCCGACCAGGATGCCGTCGACGGGCATAGCCGGGAAACCGGCTGCGGCAGACCAGCGACCGGTGAGGTAATCGGCTGCGCGCTCGGGGGTTCCGATGCCGCCGCCGACGCAGATGACCAGGTTCGGACGTGTACGCAGCTCGGCGTACGTGTCGAGGAGCAGGTCGTCGAGGTCTTCCCACGAGTGGTGTCCGCCGGCGCGGCCGCCTTCGATGTGGACGATGACCGGGAAGTTCGGAACCTCGTTGGCGATGCGGATCACGGAGCGGATCTGCGCCACGGTGCCGGGCTTGAACGCGATGTTGGTGATGCCGATCTCGGACAGCTCGTCGATGAGAGCAACGGCCTCTTCGAGTTCCGGGATACCGGCGGTGACGATGACGCCGTCGATGGGAGCGCCGGCAGTACGGGCACGCTGCACAAGGCGCTTGCCACCGAGCTGCAGCTTCCACAGGTACGGGTCGAGGAACAGGGAGTTGAACTGGACCGCACGGCCCGGCTCGAGCAGCATCTTCAGCTCTGCGACACGGTCTTCGAAGATTTCCTCGGTGACCTGTCCGCCACCGGCGAGCTCAGCCCAGTGACCGGCATTGGCTGCCGCGGCAACGATCTTGGCGTCGACCGTCGTCGGCGTCATGCCTGCGAGCAGGATGGGTGAACGACCGGTCAGCTTCGTGAACGCCGTCTCGACGCCGATGCGGCCACCGGGAAGCGAAACAGGCTTCGGCGCGAATTCGCTCCACGAACGTGAGACCTCAGGCGCAGCACCGGGGGTGAGCAGATTGCGGTGTCCGCCGCGGGTGGCGGCGGCGATGATGCCGATGCCCTGCCCACGCAGCGAAGAGGACGTCATACGGGTCAGCTGATCGCTGGGCCCGAGATCGAGAATCCACTTGGCGCCGGCGGAGATTGCGCCGTCGACAGCCTCGACCCAGTCGACCGGATCGACGAGGACACCCTGTGCAAGTTCACGCGCACGGTCGGCATCGAGACCGCAACGGGTTGCCCAGCTGCCGACAAGTTCGACGGCCTCGGCCAATGCTGGGTGATGGAAGCCGATTTCGGTGTCGAGAGGATCGAAGGACGGAGCGAAGACGGAACCGCCACGCTTCTTGCCCTCTCGCTCGCGAGCTTCTTCGGCTTCGATCTGCTCGCAACGCTCTTGCACGCGTGCCAGCTGAGCGGGCGGTCCGGCGAGAACGACGCGGCGACGGCCGTTGCGAATGGCGAGAACAGCCGCGCGTTCGGGGGCAACACCCTCGGCAAGCTCGGCGACGATGGCGGCGAGACGCTCGGGATCGACGCCCGAGACCGCAACCATCGGCTTCGCGGAGGCGCCGGCGATAACGCCGCGACGACGGCCGACCAAGCTGGCAGCAGCACCGACGAGCTGTGCGACGGCGAGAAGTTCACCGTCGTCGTTGCCCTGCGCGGCTACGGCAGCGGTGGCCAGCAGGCCCTGCGAGTGGCCGATGACGGCAGCAGGCGGGTTACCGGCTACATCCAGACCCTGAGCGGAGAGTGCACGCAACGCCGCAAGCTGCGTGAGGAAGACGCCGGGGAGTGACACCGGAGCTGCGGTGAGCGCGGCAGCGGAAGGCCCGGCCGACTTCTCACCTTCTTCTTCGTCGACGATCTCGGCTTCGAGCATCCACGCGATCGGATCGAATCCGACCGGGCGAACCACGAGGAGATCCTGCGCGACGGGCGCGAGGCGTGCTGCTGCGTCATTGACCAGATCGGTCAGAACGGGCTCCAGGCCGTTGTCACGGCTGAGCTCCTCGAGCGAGGTGAGCCAGGGAGCGCCCTGTCCACCGAAAGCGATTGCGTAGGAAACGCCGTTGTTCAGCGAATCGACGAGGGCACCTTTGCTGGTCGTGCGGGACTGTCCCCCATCGACGCCGAAACGGCGTCCACCCTTCGAGTCGCGTCCGTTTCCTGTAGGTGTCGTGTCATCGATCGTCACGCGTACGTCCTCTCCTGGTCACCTCTGCGGCGAGGTGGGATTTGCGGTGTGCTGCCCGGCTGAAGTGCTCGCGAATTCGTCGAGAGAATCGACGGAGTCAGGGCGTTCGTGCAAGACAAGGTTTACACAGAATCATGAGGATTTCCTCACGTTTGTCGGCACCCTGGAAATCTGGACTTTCGAGGCCGTGATCTTCCTCACGAGACTTCGAGAAAGTGACTCGCGAGTAGGTCGCGAACGCCCTGCCTGGGACTGTTACCGGGATTTTCAGAAACCTGAGGAACCCCTCATATTTATTGTTACCAATTCGTGACCTCCTTGACGGACGGTCGATCCCGTGCGTTCCGGGCCACCATCTGTCGGACCCCCTCGCTACGTTCAGCGCGTCCACACCGGACAACTTCTCGGGGGGAGAAATCATGAAAGACACAGACGTAGTCAGAGCGGCCGAATTCATCGGCGCCGAGCTTCCGCGCGAGGCGTGGCCGCATTGGAATCAGGGATGGCCGCGCGAGTCCGAAGCCGCCCTTCTCGATGCGATCTTCTCGTCGCGCGCCGCCTACGGAACACCGAAGACCGGAGTCCGCGCCGTCGTCGACCGTTGGCGCACACACCGCTCGGTAGCCGCAGGCGAACACCTCGACAGCTTGTCCGCTCTCGCTTCCTTCACCGACCGTGGCGACGAGCTCGCAACGATTCTCGGCAATCGCCAGCGCGTGCCGGGCAACTACTTCACCAAAGCCGAGGGTGCGGCTCGTGCGGCCAAAGCGCTCGCCGACGCCGGTTGCCGGTGCGGTGCCGACGTCGAGGACACCGAAGGCCTCCGTTCGGCAGTCGTCTCCGTTCCAGGCCTGGGCCCCAGGACCTTCGAGACGCTGGTGTTCCTGTCCGGGAAGTTGACGGCAACTTCGATAGATCTACTTGCACGGTTCGCCACCGAAGCAAGCAGTAGCGAGGAATTGTTGTCGAGCACCGACGCAGCCGAGTTGCTAGTTGCGGTCTCCGAACATCTCGACGTCGATGTTCGGACACTCACCCACGCTGCGTGGCGGTATCAACGCACGGCCGAGCAACCTCGCAGATCGAAGAAATCCACCATGCCGTCCGCAGCGGATCCACTCGCCGAAACGGCCTGAGAGCCGGCGGGCGCATCCCGACCAGGGTGGTGTGCCCACGAGCGATTCCACTCGCGTATCGTTTGAATTCCGCGCGCGAGTGGCGGAATTGGCAGACGCGCTGGATTTAGGTTCCAGTGTCTCAGGACGTGGGGGTTCAAGTCCCCCCTCGCGCACAACGAAAAGCCCCGCCGGATCAGATCCGGCGGGGCTTTTTCAGTTCTTGATCAGGCTCAGCGCTTTCGAGCCTTGACCGGCGGGGTCATGTACGTCGTCCGGCTCGGCGTCAGCCCCAGACGGACCGAGCTCTCCAACCACGTGATCGCCGACGCCGTCGGATCCACAACCGGAACGTGAATCCCTTTGCCATGCAGCCTGTCTCGGACCGCACTGGTCACACCGAGCATCCCGGTGCAACCGAGAACGACGGAATCGGCCTCGCCGCTCTCCACTGCCGCAGACGCCTGAGCGGCCAGTCGATCGATCAGTTCCTCCCGATCGGTGAGGCCCAGCACCGGCATGTCCACGACTCGAATACTGCCCAGCCGACTATCGAGCCCATACCGCCGAGTGAGCGATCGGAGCATCGGCACGACGTTCGGCAGGATGGTCACGACACCGACGCGATCGCCCAGACTCATCGCTGTCAGAAATGACGGCTCGAAGCCGCCGACCACCGGTGCGTCGATGATCTCTCGGGCGGCATGCACTCCGGGATCGGCGAAACACGTGATGAATACACCGTCGACGCCGTCGACTGCCGCCTCTTCGACCCGCTGCACGATCCCGGGGCCGGCCAGTGCCTCGTCGTACTCGGACTCGATGCTCGCCGTGCCAGAGAGCAGTGACACGACATCGACCGTCGTGCCGGGCGCCGCCCAGTGCTCCACCTCGTCTGTCACCGCCGGAGTCAGTGTGGGGTCGATGACCGGGCGAATCACTCTGATGTGCATGAAACACTCCCCTGCTTTCGGATACGCCCGAGGTTATCGATGCAGCACAGCTGGGAAAATGTGTTCAGTGCCTGGCGTTGCGGGTGAGGATGGGCATAGCGCACAGGTGCTGTGGAACGGCTTCTACGACACCGTGTCGGAGATCGCAGGGCGAGGCACTATAGCTCTCAGGTACCGTCTTAGTGTGTCCAAGAACGCTACTAAACGCCGACCTGCGCTGATTCTGCTGGTCATCGTGTCAGCTGCCGGCTGCCTCGCGCTCGGCTGGTGGCAGTGGGAGCGCTTCGAAGCCGTCGGAGGCTCGGGACAGAATCTCGGGTACGCGTTCCAGTGGCCGCTGTTCGCGGCGTTTGTCGTGTACGCGTATCGCAAGTTCGTTCAGCTCGAAGACGTGGACCCCGAAGAGGCCGAAGCCGAGGAAGCCGCCGCGGAGCCGCGTGAGATTCCCGCCGACCTCTTGCCGCAACGCCCGCAGGCCGAGTTCGACGATGTGAACCTCGACGTCGACGACCCTGAAGCCCGCCAAATGCTGGAATACAACGACTACCTTGCGCAGCTCGCCGCTCGCGAGTCCGATAGGAGCACGACGTGAGTACCGGTTCGGAAGCGAGCATCGCTACCCCCGCAGTCAACGCAGAAAAGCAGAAGAAGGTTGCGTCGGCGCTCGTCCGATACCGCGTTCTCGCCTGGATCACCGGCCTCTGGCTGCTGTTCCTGACCGGTGAGATGGTCTACAAGTACCTGATTCTCGACAATTCGGCGGACGCACCGTCGTGGTTGTTCTACATCGGTCAGATCCACGGCCTGTTCTACATGCTCTATCTCGTGTTCACGATCGACTTGGCGATCAAGGCCCGGTGGAAGCCCGGTACGACGGTTGCCACCGCGCTCGCCGGCACGATCCCGTTCCTGTCGTTCGTGTTCGAGCACAAGCGAACCGCCCAGGTGAAGCAGGCTTATCAGCTCTGAGAGTTTCGAAAAGTAGAGCCCTGAACGCGACGCGTTCAGGGCTCTACTTTTCGGATTCGGTTCAGCCGGCCAGTGCGGACAATGCCGGAACGAGCTGTACGAGCGCGCGCCCTCGATGTGACGCCGCATCCTTCTCGGCCGGGGTGAGTTCTGCGGCAGAGCGGGTGTCGCCGTCCGGACGGAAGATGGGGTCGTATCCGAAACCCCCGTCGCCGGCTGGTTCTCGGCCGATCACCCCGCGCCATTCGCCGCGCACGACAGTCTCGTCGCCGCCGGGGATCACCAGTGCACAGGCGGAGACGAATGCCGCGCCGCGCCGCTCGTCTGGCACGTCTCCCAGCTGAGCCAGGACAAGCGCCGTGTTGGCGCCGTCGTTTCCGTGAGTGCCCGACCATCGCGCGGACAGCACGCCGGGCATACCGTTGAGTGCATCGATCTCGACACCGGAATCATCTGCGATGCAAGGCATTCCGGTTGCCACCGCGCCGTCACGTGCCTTGGCGAGTGCATTCTCCTCGAACGTCGCCCCGGTCTCGGGGGCTTCGGGGAACGGCGGCACCTCGTCGAGCCCGACCAGTTCGATTCCGTTCACTCCAGCGGCGTCGAGCACCCGGTGAAGTTCCTTCAGTTTCTTGGCATTTCGGCTGGCAACCAGTACTCGTACGCTCACAGCTCAGGCACCGAACTTCTTTTTGGGTTCCGGATTCTTCGGTTCGGGTAGCACCCCGGGATACGGCTCGGCCAACGCTTGACGCTGGATCTCGAAAAGTTGCTCACAACCAGCCAGAGCGGAGTCGAGCAGCTTGTCCAGCGTCGAGCGTGGGAACGTGGCGCCCTCACCGGTTCCCTGGATTTCCACCAGCGTGCCGGTATCGGTGGCCACGACATTCATGTCGACCTCGGCGCGCGAATCCTCTTCGTACGGAAGATCGAGGCGCACTCGTCCGTCCACGACGCCGACGCTGACGGCCGCTATGCCACACGAGATGGGCTGAGGGTCGGAGAGCAGGTCGGCTGCGCGCAGGTACGTCACGGCGTCGACCAGGGCCACGTACGCCCCCGTCACTGCCGCGGTGCGGGTACCGCCGTCGGCCTGGAGAACATCACAGTCCAGGGCGATGGTGTTCTCGCCGATCGCGGCGAGATCGATGCAGGCCCGAAGTGATCGGCCGATGAGTCGACTGATCTCCTGCGTACGGCCGCCGACCTTGCCCTTGACCGATTCGCGGCCACTGCGTGTGTGCGTGGCGGCGGGAAGCATCGCGTATTCGGCTGTCAGCCAACCCAAGCCGGAGCCCTTGCGCCAGCGGGGTACACCCTCTTCGACGCTGGCCGTGCACATGACGCGAGTGTTCCCGAACTCGACCAGAACGGATCCGGCCGGATGACTGGTGAACCCGCGGGTGATCTTGACCGTGCGGAGCTCGTCGTCCGCCCTACCGTCTTCTCGTGTAGTCACCTTCGTGAGCCTAGCGGTCGCCCGGTCGGCACTGCATCGAATGTGAGGGGAATCAGATGTCGTAGACGCTTCCGGCGGAGGCGGCATGGACTGGTCCGGAGAATTCGGATTTCGCTTCGGCGATCACGTCTTCGCGGGAGGTCCACGGCGGGATGTGCGTGAGGAGAAGTTCCTTGACGCCGGCGAGGGCAGCCACACGGCCGGCTTCCTTACCGGAGAGGTGAACTCCCTCGGGGCGATCCGGACTGTCGGTCCACGAAGCTTCGGAGAGCAACACGTCCGCTCCACGGGCGAGTTCGACGACGTTGTCACACATACCCGTGTCACCGGTGTAGACGAGCACGCGGCCGTCGGCGCCGGTGATCCGGAAACCGTAAGCCTCGGGAGGATGATTCATCCGACGGGCGACGACGCTCAGTTCTCCGAACCTCACCGGCTCGTTCTCGGCCCAGAGCCGGACGTCGATGGTGTCGGAGATGTCATCCATCTCGCCGGCGCACTCGGCGGAGGACACTCCGATGCGGCAGGCCGTGTCGGTGGGGCCGTAAACCAGAGCCCGCCCGACCGGCGGGTTGGGGTGATAGCGACGCCAGACGAGCAGGCCGGGCATGTCGAGACAGTGGTCCGCATGAAGGTGCGAAAGCAGGATCGTCACCTCGCCCGGATCGGCGTATCGCTGCAACGCCCCAAGAACTCCCGGGCCGAAGTCGATCACGAGCGGCGGAGTTCCCGGTGCCGTGAGCAGGTATCCCGAAGCCGGTGAATCCGGACCCGTGACGCTGCCGGAACACCCCAGGACGGTCATGCGCATACCGGTCATGCTGCCACGTCTACCCGTCTGGAAAAAAGCTCTTGGTGGTTTTGGCGCGTCGAAGTCACACCGCAGCGAGGGTGTGACCCACGTCCGTTCAGAAACTCGGTGGTCGGACGGCCGGCGCCGACCCTGCGCGCTTGGCCCTCTCCCCCGACGTCAGCGCCCAGGCTGCCACCACGCCGCCGATCGCTCCGAACAGATGTCCTTGCCAGGAAACCCGTGGATCGCTCGGGAGAACGCCCCACAGCACTCCGCCGTACACGACGAAGACGGCAACGCCGATCAGGATCTGTGTGAAACTCCGCGTGAAGAACCCGCGCACCAGCAGGTAGGTGACCCAGCCGAAGATCAGCACGGACGCACCGACGTGATTCGAGTTCGAGCCGGCGAACAACCAGGTCCCGACACCGCCGATCACCCAGATGATGCCGGTCGCCGCGAGTCCGCGCGCAATTCCCGACACCAGCACGAGGAACCCGAGGATCAGGACCGGAATGGTGTTGGCAATCAGGTGAGCCCAGTCGTCGTGCAGGACCGGGGCGAACAGGATTCCCCACAGGCCGTCGAGCGTGCGCGGGGTGACGCCGGCGTTCTGGACGTTCTGACCGGAGATGACATCCACGATCTCGATCACGTAGAGCAGGATCGCGAAGCCGCCCACCAACACGGCCGACTGCTTCCACACCGAGGGCGGACCGGATTTCGGTGCCGGCGTCCGGGTGCCGAAGTCCGGATTGTTGAAATCCATCGTCATCGTGTGCGTCCTCCACGGTCGATCCGGTTTTCTGATTCGGTCACTCGCGACCAGGCTCAATTCGAGATTACCGCCGATTCCAGGAGTGCTGCCTAGAGAAATGCCGACGGAAAGAGCTCGAGGTAGCTCGGGATTCCGGCTACCGACGTGGCGTCGAGAATCGCTGTGACGATCGCACGTTCGACAACCTGCGCCGAAGCCGCGCACACCGCGTCGAGTATCGGCAGATCGTTCGGGAAAGCGGCCGGAACTGCGATCTCCGAATTCGGAGTGTGATCGCCGGTGGCGAGCGCAAAGATCGTGTCGCCGTCGAGTGGCGAATGCGCGGGCCGAATCGCACGAGCCAGACCGTCATGCCCTGCGACGGCGACGCGTCGGCACCCGGCTTTTGTCAAGGCGGCGTCAGTGGCGACCACACCGATCGTGGTGTTGAGGACTGTTCCCTTGGCTGCAACGGCGTTGGCCGCCGCGAGTTCGGACGCGTCGGGAAGCCTGAGCCCGAACGACTCCGCCCCGTCCGAGCCGACGCCCCACGGCAAGCCTGTTCTCGGATCGAAGACCGAACCCACCGGGTTCGCCACGATCAACGCGGAGACCGTCGTACCCTCGGCCGGGCCGTCGGCGATCACGACGCTGGCCGTTCCCACCCCACCCTTGAGCGCTCCGGCTCTGGCACCTACCCCGGCGCCGACCGTGCCCGTGGCGAATTCGCGCGAAGCGGTGTCGGCAGCGAGGAATCCGAAGTCTCCGGTCGGACGAACGGTCCAGTCCCCCACCGGCAGATCGAAGATCACGGCGCCGGGCACGATCGGTACCACCTGACCAGGAGCACCCATCGCGATCCCGCGATCGTGTTCCTCGAGCCAGCGCATCACTCCATCGACCGCGGCAAGTCCGTAGGCACTCCCGCCGGTCAACAGCACGGCATTGACCTGCTGGACCGAATGGCTCGGGTCGAGTAGGTCGGTCTCGCGGGTACCCGGACCGCCGCCGCGGACGTCGACTCCGGCAACCACACCGGCCGACGCGAGCACGACCGTGCACCCGGTGGCTGCGCCGCTTCCGAGAGTGGCTCCCTCGTCGAGCTTGTGGTGATGACCGACAGCGAGGCCGGCGACATCTGTCAGTGAATCAGTGGGCCCGGTCCGCGTCGTGGTCATGGCATGAGCGCCTGGACGAGGGAGTCCTGCATCCACGTCAACCAGTGATAGACGTCGAGATGCGGGGCGCGCGGGTCGTCGGGTTCGAGGCTCTCCGGGGTGTCGGCGTCGATGCCGAGATTGGTTCCGAGCGCGAGACGGACGTCGTTGAGCGAGGACAGCCACGCATCGGCCTGTTCCTGCGTGAGAACGACCTTGCCGCCGGCCTCCGGAAGCGAAGCCAACAACATGCGAGCGGACTCGCGCTTGGCGTCGATGATCTCGGGTTCGTGCAAACTGCGCAGCGCGCCGTTGACATTGGCGCCGGCGTCGTCGAGATCGTCACTGTCCGGAGCGACCTTGTCCGGATCGGTGCGCTGGAAGTCGGGAAGCAAACGCGCCAACACCGGATTGTCGGGCGTCTCCGAATTTCCGGTACGAAGACCCGTCAGCGCGGCGAGCTCGTCTTGCGGCGCCGAAGACGCGCGCTCGTCGAGAAGCCCGGATACCGACTCCACGAGCGAGCGCAGAACCGCCGCCTCGTGGCCGTCCATCTCGGACTTGAACTTCACTCCGCCGAGTGAACTCTTCCTACTCCACGTCCGCACGCGTCGGACTCCCGTCTACGAGTTAGGCGAACAAATCGGTCGAAAAAGTGCTTTTCTCAGGGCTTTTCTCAGGTGTCGTCGCGTTGCATCGTGGCCCATAGACCGGCAGCGTGGAGGCGACGAACATCGGCCTCCATCTTGTCGCGCGAACCGCTCGAGACCACGGCCTTGCCCTCCGAATGGACCTGCATCATCAGGTCGGTGGCCTTGGCTTTGCTGTAACCGAACAACTTCTGGAACACGTAAGTCACGTAATGCATGAGATTGACCGGGTCGTCCCAGACGATGGTCACCCAGGGCCGATCTGCGGCTTCGATGGTCGCAACAGCCTCCGACTGCTCGGGCGTGGCTTGAGGAGAGGAAGCCGTAGCGCCTCTCATCGTTACGTTCGCCGAGTAAGTGCCGGACACGGTCGCGCCGCCGAAAACCATGTATCCAGGGTACGGCGCGACGAGAGGCGACAACACCCACCCACGTCGTCTCGCGCATAGAGTTGTGTGCGTGCCTACGCAAATTTCCGACATCCGCGACGCCGGTGCCAGCACCGCACTGCTCACCGATCAGTACGAACTGACCATGCTCTCGGCGGCTCTCGCCGACGGATCTGCCTTCCGCAACTGCAGTTTCGAGGTATTCGCACGGCGGCTGCCAGACGGTCGTCGCTACGGCGTCGTCGCCGGTACCGAACGCCTTCTCGACGCACTCGAGCAGTTCCGGTTCGGTGAACCGGAACTGGCGATCGTTGCGAAATTCCTCGACGACACGACCGTCGAGTGGCTGCGCAACTATCGATTCTCCGGTGACATCGACGGCTACCGCGAGGGCGACTTCTACTTCCCCGGCTCACCGATCCTCTCGGTCCGCGGAACGTTCGCCGAGTGCGTCATCCTCGAAACCTTGATTCTCTCGATCCTCAACCACGACAGCGCGATCGCTTCGGCCGCAGCCCGCATGGTGAGCGCAGCGGGCGGTCGACGGATGATCGAGATGGGCTCGCGCCGTACACACGAACAGGCCGCCGTCGCCGCTTCACGTGCCGCGTATCTCGCCGGCTTCGACGCCACCTCCAACCTCGAAGCCGCGCGGCGTCACGACGTACCCAGCGCAGGTACCAGTGCGCACGCCTTCACACTCCTGCACACCACCGAAGACGGTCCGGACGAGGCGGCCGCATTCCGCGGTCAGGTCGCGGCACTCGGCGTATCCACCACGTTGCTCGTCGATACCTACGACATCACCGAGGGTGTGAAAACGGCTGTCGCCGTTGCCGGTCCCGAGCTGGGTGGGGTTCGCATCGACTCCGGCGATCTCGGCGTTCTTGCTCGTCAGGTACGCCAACAACTCGACGATCTCGGTGCTACCAAGACACGCATCGTCGTCTCAGGCGACCTGGACGAGTACGCGATCGCGGCTCTGCGCGCCGAACCCGTCGACTCGTACGGCGTGGGTACTTCACTGGTCACCGGATCGGGCGCGCCCACCGCAGGCATGGTTTACAAGCTGGTCGAGGTCGACGGAATCGCGGTCGAGAAGAGAAGCACCAACAAGGCATCTCGCGGCGGCGCCAAGAAGGCACTGCGCGTGGTTCGCCCGACCGGAACGATCGTCGAAGAAGTCATATACCCTGCCGGCTCGCCCGCTCCGGTTTCCGAGGCGGACGGCGCGACCGAACTGCTGATCTCGTTGGTTCGCGAAGGCAAGGTCGTCGAGAGCGCACCGACGCTCGAAGAGAGCCGCGCAGTTCTGAAGGCCGGGCTCGTGAGCCTGCCGTGGGAAGGACTCAAGCTCTCGCGCGGAGACTCGGCTGTACCCGTTCGATTCTCCGGAGGTGAGCACCAGTGAGTGCTAAAGCACTGATCGTCGTCGACGTTCAGAACGATTTCTGTGAAGGTGGCGCTCTCGCGGTCGACGGCGGTGCTGCGGTTGCGGCGGCCGTAAACGATTTCGTCAACTCCCATGAGTACGACGCCGTAGTCGCGACTCGCGATTTCCACATCGATCCTGGGGCGCATTTCTCCGAGACCCCAGACTTCGTCGACAGTTGGCCGATTCACTGCGTCGTCGGGACGGCCGGCGCCGAGTTCCATCCGGCGTTCGACGCTTCCGTCGCCGGTTCGGCGATCTTCTCCAAGGGCGCCTACAGCGCGGCCTATTCCGGTTTCGAAGGAGCAGCCGAGGACGGCACGACGCTCGAGGACTGGCTCCGCGCCCACAAGATCACCGACGTCGACGTGATCGGCATTGCCACAGATCACTGCGTCAAGGCCACGGCCATCGACGCGGCGCGCGCGGGATTCGCCACGACGGTCCTTCTCCCCTTCACCGCAGGTGTGTCGACTGCCACGATCGAGTCGGCATTGGTACAGATGCAGGAGGCGGGAGTGCAGCTGATCGGGCGAGACGAGGCGTCGTCGGATGAAGACTCGAATGCCGGGGAACTACCCCGGGAATCATCCGTGGACGTTTCTGACGTAGGGATCCATTAACCTTCGTGGGTGGCCGATCAACTCCCGAACGTTCCCGAACTGCTCCAGACAGCGGTGCGGTCGCTCGGCGGTGCCGAACGAACCAGTCAGCTGACGATGGCGTCGGCCGTGGCGCACTCGATCGACACGGGCGAGCATCTGGCCGTCCAGGCCGGCACCGGTACCGGTAAGTCACTCGCCTACCTCGTTCCGAGCCTGCGCCATGCGGTCGAGTCTGGGCGCACTGTGGTCGTGTCCACCGCCACCATCGCGCTTCAGCGCCAGCTCGTCGATCGAGATCTGCCACGGCTGGCCGATGCACTGAAGAAGCCACTCGGCCGGCGCGCCGAGTTCGCAATCCTCAAGGGCCGCAACAACTACCTGTGCATGAACAAGATCCACACCGGCGCGTCCGAACAGCCGCCCGAGGACGAGTTGTTCGATCCGTTCACGGTCTCGCGTCTGGGCCGGGAGGTCGTCCGCCTCACCGAATGGTCCTCCGACACCGAAACCGGTGATCGTGACGAATTGGTGCCGGGCGTATCCGATCAGGCGTGGCGGCAGGTTAGCGTCACCTCCCGCGAGTGCATCGGAAAGAACCAGTGCCCGGTCGGTGAGGACTGCTTCGCCGAGCGCGCCCGCGTCGAGGCGTCGAAGGCCGACGTCGTCGTCACCAACCACGCACTGCTCGCTATCGACGCCATCACCGGCATCCAGATCCTCCCTGACCATGACGTCGTGGTGATCGACGAAGCCCACGAATTGGTCGACCGCGTCACCGGTGTTGCCACGGCCGATCTCACAGCTTCGTCGATCAGTGCCGCGGCCAGGCGTTGCGGCAAGATCGCCGAAGAGCAGGACGCCGACCGACTCGAAGCTGCCGGCGAGGGTTGGGCGGGACTCCTCGAGGAATTGCGTCCAGGTCGATGGGAAGGCCTCCCGGACGGTGCGGCGCCCGCACTGGCCGCGATACGCGACGCGGCCTGGTCGCTGCGCACCGCGATCGGTCCGGCCAAACCGGGCATGGCAGCCGCAGACCCCGAAGCCGCTGCAGCCCGCAACGCTGCGCTCTCGTCCGTCGACGACGTCCACGACAGTGCCGTGCGTATTCTCACCGCTTTCGACGAACCAGACCCGGCCAAGCGCAAGGACGTCGTCTGGCTGTCCTCGGACGAGTTCCGCGGATCGGTGCGGCGCTCCGTCCGGATGGCTCCGCTCTCCGTCGGCGGATTGCTGCGCTCGCGACTGTTCGCAGAATCCACCGTCGTTCTCACTTCCGCGACGCTGACCGTCGGCGGATCGTTCGACGGTCTCGCCGTCAACTGGGGCCTTCCTGCGGAATCGTCGGTGCGACCCGACTCGGGTACCGCCATCGGCACCGAAGCACCTTCTGACGCTTCGGCTTTCCGCTGGAACTCACTCGACGTCGGGTCGCCCTTCGACCATGCCAAGGCCGGCATCATCTACATTGCCCGCCACCTGCCCACGCCCGGCCGAGACGGCCTCTCCCCGGTCTATCTCGACGAGATCGCCGAACTTGTCGAGGCCGCCGGCGGACGCACCCTCGGCTTGTTCTCCTCGATGCGCGCCGCCAAAGCCGCGTCGGAGGCGATGCGCGAACGCCTCGACACCCCGATCCTGTGCCAGGGCGACGACGCCACCGGCACCCTCGTCAAGGCCTTCGCCAAGGACGAACCCACGTCACTGTTCGGCACGTTGTCCCTGTGGCAGGGCGTCGATGTCCCTGGCCCATCGCTGAGCCTCGTCATCTTGGACCGGATTCCGTTCCCGCGCCCGGACGACCCACTGTTGATGGCTCGCCAACAAGCCATCGAATCCCATGGCGGTAACGGCTTTCTCAGCGTCTCGGCCAATCACGCGGCGCTGCTCCTGGCACAGGGCGTGGGTCGCCTGCTTCGCAGCACCGACGACAAGGGCGTGGTGGCCGTGCTCGATCCGCGTCTGGCCACGGCGAGATACGCGGGTTACCTTCGCGCATCGCTGCCGCCCTTCTGGGAGACGACCAACCCCGAAGTCGTCCGCAAGGCGCTCACCCGCATCCGCGACTCACGTCCCTGAGCCAGTTCTCACGCGGACACAATTCTGCCCCGGTACCGACCGAACGGACCGGGGCAGAATGCAATACGTCAGACGCTCGGAGTGGTCACCAACCCGAGTTCGGACGCATCGACCAACAACCGGTGATGCGGCAGCACCCGCACGGTGTATCCCACGGAACCGGAGACCGGAAGCGCGACCTCGGCTTCGAAGATCTCGGTTCCGTCCTCGGCGCCGAAGTGTGTCATCGGGAACGTCACAACGTCGGTGAGTTCCTCGCCCGGGCTGACGCGTCCCAGGACTGCCTGGACCTGGACATCCGAGACCGACAAGCCGCCGAGGCGGACCTTGGCCTTCAACGAGATGGTCGCACCGATCTCCGGAGTGTCCGGCAGTCCGGAACCGTCAACCTGCTCGACGGCGACCGACGGCCACTGCGATTCGATGCGACGACGGAACTCGGCCACCTCACGCGCGCCGGCAAAATCGTCCGCCACTACCGCTCGAGCTGATTCCGCCGAAGGGGCGTAGTAGTCGACGGCGTAGTCACGAACCATGCGTGATGCCAACACCTTCGGGCCCAGATTCTCGAGAGTGTGTCGAACCCTCTCGACCCAGCGCGTCGGCAGATCGGCTGCATCACGGTCGTAGAACGTCGGCAGTACCGCGTGCTCGAGAAGTTCGTAGAGCGCGCTGGCTTCCAGATCGTCACGCCGCACGTCGTCGAGAACACCGTCGGCCGTCGGAATGGCCCACCCGTTCTCGCCGTCGTACATCTCGTCCCACCATCCGTCGCGAATGGAGAGGTTGAGTCCACCGTTGAGCGCGGACTTCATGCCGGAAGTGCCGCACGCCTCGAGTGGGCGAAGTGGGTTGTTGAGCCACACGTCGCAGCCCCAGTAGAGGTAGCGGGCCATCGACATGTCGTAGTCGGGCAGGAAGACGATGCGGTGACGCACATCCGCTTCGTCGGCGAACCGTACGACCTGCTGGATGAGTGCCTTGCCGCCGTCGTCGGCGGGGTGCGACTTACCGGCCACCACCAACTGCACCGGACGCTTCTCGTCGAGCAACATCGCACGCAGACGCTCGGGATCACGCAGCATCAGCGTCAACCGCTTGTACGTAGGCACGCGCCTGGCGAATCCGACAGTCAAGACGTTGGGATCGAAAACTCCAGTGGTCCAGCCGAGTTCAGCTTCGGTCGCGCCGCGTTCGAGCCACGACGCTCGGACGCGACGACGGACTTCGTCGACCAACTTGCCGCGCAACGCATTACGTGTCTCCCACAGTTCGGTGGCCGACAACTCGTGTAGGCGCTCCCAACCTCGCGCTTCTTCGAGTTGCTCCTGCCCCACGATCCGCCTGGCCACGTCCATCCACTCCGGCGCAGCCCACGTCGGAGCGTGGACACCGTTGGTGACCGATCCGATCGGCACCTCGTCGGCGTCGAATCCCGGCCAGAGTCCGTTGAACATGTCGCGACTGACGATGCCGTGCAACTTCGAGACGCCATTGGCTCGCTGGCCCAGGCGAAGACCCATGTGCGCCATGTTGAAGATCGACGTATCGGATTCGCGCCCCATCCCGACGATGCGGTCGACGGTCAGTCCGGGAAGCAAACTCGATTCGTTCTCGCCGTTCGCTCCGCCGAAGTAGTGACGGACCAGATCCGCCGGGAAGCGGTCGATTCCGGCGGGAACCGGAGTATGCGTCGTGAAGACCGTTCCGGCGCGGACCGCGGCCAGAGCCGAATCGAAGTCCAGACCGCTGGTGGTCACAAGTTCCCGAATCCGTTCGATGCCGAGGAATCCGGCATGCCCCTCGTTCATGTGGAAAACCTCGGGATCGGGCAATCCGTACGCCGCGGTGTAGGCACGCACCGCCCGGACGCCGCCGATACCTGCGAGGATCTCCTGCTTGATGCGGTGATCCTGGTCCCCACCGTAGAGACGGTCAGTGACGCCGCGCAGATCCGCGTCGTTCTCGGCGATGTCGGAATCGAGCAGCAGCAACGGCACTCGTCCGACCTGAGCGATCCACACTCGCGCACGCAGCACTCGGCCACCGGGCATGGCGACGTGAATGACGACCGGTGATCCGTCGTCGGACGCCGGACCTGCGTCCGTCAGCAAACGAAGAGGCAACCCTTGAGGATCGTGCGGCGGGTAGTGCTCGGCCTGCCAACCGTCGGCGGTCAGCGACTGGCGGAAGTAGCCGGATCGGTAGAGCAGTCCGACGCCGATGAGCGGCAGCCCGAGGTCGGACGCGGCCTTGAGGTGATCGCCCGCGAGGATGCCCAATCCGCCGGAGTAGTTGGGCAGAACCTCGCTGACTCCGAACTCCATGGAGAAGTACGCAATTCCGCCGGCCAACGATGTGCCCTTGGCCTGCTGGGACTGATACCAGCGGCGCGTGCTCAGATAGGCATCGAGATCGGCTGCTGCAGTGTCGAGGTCACCGAGAAATGCCTCGTCACTGCTGAGTTGGTCGAGACGGGTGGGGTTGACTTCCCCGAGCATGCGGACCGGATCGAACTGGACTGCTTGCCAGAGTTCGGGGTCGAGTCGCGAGAACAGATCCTGTGTCTCGGGATGCCACGACCACCGAAGGTTGGTGGACAGGGGGCCGAGCGCGGCGAGGCGCTCCGGAATGTGGGCTCGGACAGTGAACCGACGCAAGGCTTTCACCCCGCGAACCCTAGTCGAGTTCCTTGCACTCTGTCCGGTGGAACCGAACGCCCGAGCCGACCTGACCACCGACAGACCCGAATTCGTCGTTATCAGCACTCCAGCGTCGCACCCACTACGGTTGAACCCGGCGAAAGAAAGTTTTACCGCGATCCATCATCAGAAATGGAGCTTCCCGTGTCAGGACGCCTCGGTATCGACGACGTGGTACCCGAGATCTCGGGTAACTATCCGGCAAAGGCCGTGGTCGGTGAAGTCTTCCCGGTGCACGCCACCGTGTGGCGAGAAGGCCACGACGCCATTTCCGCCACTCTGGTCGTGCGTGGTCCGCGCGGTACCAAGCCGCTGCGCATTCCGATGGATCCCGGGACCGAACCGGACACCGTCGACGCGGTGTTCACGCCGTCCGCCGAAGGTATGTGGTCGTTCCGGATCGAGGCGTGGAGCGATCCCATTGCCACCTGGAAGCACGCCGTGGAAGCAAAGCTCGCCGTCGGGCAAGGGGCGGCCGAGTTGGCCAACGACCTGGAAATCGGTGCGCGCCTGTTCGAAAAGGCCGCGCACGAAGTGCCGCGGGGCAACAGGTCCAGGCTCGAGGCCGTCACGGCGTCGCTGCGCAGCGATCAGGCGCTGACTGCTCGCGTCGCTCCGGCCTTCGCCTCCGACGTCGCCGAACTGCTCCGCGCTACTCCACTTCGCGAACTGGTCACCAAGGGCGAGTCCCACCCCGTCGTCGTCGATCGCAGCCGTGCGCTGTTCGGCTCCTGGTACGAGTTCTTCCCCCGTTCGACCGGTGGATGGGACGAGAACGGAGTACCGCAGCACGGCACGTTCCGCACTTCGGCCGAAGACCTGCCCCGCATCGCCGCAATGGGTTTCGACGTCGTCTACCTTCCGCCGATCCATCCCATCGGCGAGATCAACCGCAAGGGTCGCAACAACACCCTCACCCCCGAACCCGGCGACGTTGGTTCGCCGTGGGCGATCGGCTCTGCCGACGGCGGGCACGACGCTGTTCACCCCCAACTCGGCACGCTCAAGGACTTCAAGGCCTTCGTCGCTGCGGCCCGCAAGCTGGATCTCGAAGTGGCACTGGATCTCGCGCTGCAGTGCGCCCCGGATCATCCATGGGCTCAGAAGCATCCGGAGTGGTTCAACGTCCTTCCCGACGGCACCATCGCCTACGCCGAGAACCCGCCCAAGAAGTATCAGGACATTTACCCGATCAACTTCGACACCGATCCTCGCGGTCTGGACAAGGAAATCCTGCGCGTGGTCCGCCACTGGATCAACGCCGGAGTCAAGATCTTTCGTGTCGACAACCCGCACACCAAGCCGCCCAACTTCTGGGAGACACTCATCTCGGAAGTCAAGAAAACCGACCCCGACGTCTTGTTCCTCGCCGAGGCTTTCACTCGTCCGGCGCGCATGTACGGCCTTGCCCGGCGCGGGTTCACGCAGTCGTACACGTACTTCACCTGGCGAGTTGCGAAGTGGGAGCTCACCGAATTCGGTAACGAGCTGGCGGCAAAGGCCGACGAAGCCCGACCGAACCTTTTCGTGAACACACCGGACATCCTGCACGAGTCCCTCCAGCACGGTGGGCCCGGAATGTTTGCACTGCGAGCAGCTCTCGCCGCCACCCTGGCGCCGACGTGGGGCGTCTACTCCGGTTACGAACTCTACGAACACCAAGCCGTTCGCCCCGGCAGCGAGGAATACCTCGACTCCGAGAAATACGAACTTCGGCCGCGCCGTTTCGCCGAAGCGGCAGCGCGAGGCGAATCTCTCGAGCCGTGGATCACCGCTCTCAACCGCATCCGGCGTGCACACCCGGCCCTGCAGCAGTTGCGGAACCTGCACTTTCACCACATCGACAACGACGCGTTGATCGCCTACTCGAAGTTCGACGCCTCGACCGGTGACGCCGTCCTGACGGTGATCAACCTCAACCCGTTCGCGGCAGAAGAGGGCACCGTCTGGTTGGACATGCCGGCGCTCGGCCGCGAATGGCACGACCACATGACCGTGCTCGACGAGGTTACCGGTGAGCAGTTCAATTGGGGCCAGGCCAATTTCGTCCGCCTCGAGCCCTGGCGTTCGGTGGCGCACATCCTCGCGCTCCCACCCGTTCCGTATCCGGCCCGGATCTCTCTGGCCTACCAAGCTCGCAATGCGCACCGCGCAGGTGGAGGCAAGTGATGCCAACCGAAAAGTCCCCTTCGGGTATCGCGCCGGACAATCAAGATCTGGAACTGTTGGCGCGCGGTGAACATCACGATCCGCACAGTGTTCTCGGCGCCCATCCCCACGCCGACGGCACCGTTCTGCGAGCGTTGCGTCCCAACGCCGAGTCCGTCAGCGCCGTCATCGGCGGCAAAACCTTTCCTCTCGAACATGTTTCGAACGGGATCTTCGCGGCTCTGGTCCCCTACCCCGACCTGATCGACTATCGCTATTCCGTGACGTACCCGGGTGGCCACACGGTTCTCGCAGCCGACCCTTACCGATTCCTGCCGACTCTCGGTGAACTCGACCTTCACCTGTTCGGCGAAGGTCGGCACGAACGACTGTGGGACATCCTCGGCGCACATCCGCGTTCGTACGAGACACCGGACGGACCCGTCGACGGCACCTCGTTCGCCGTCTGGGCTCCGGCCGCCCGCGGCGTGACCGTCGTCGGCGACTTCGACGGGTGGAGTGGGCAATTCGCCCCCATGCGAGTCCTCGGCTCCACCGGGGTCTGGGAACTCTTCCTGCCCGACATCGCAGTCGGTTCGCTGTACAAGTTCCGGGTCCACGGCCACGACGGCTCGGTTCGCGACAAGGCCGATCCCATGGCATTCGGTACCGAGGTACCGCCGGCGACGGCGTCGCGAGTGACCACCAGTTCGCACGAATGGAACGACGCGGCCTGGCTGGAAACCCGCGCTGGTGTCGACCCTTCGCAGTCCCCGATGAGCGTGTACGAGGTGCACCTCGGATCGTGGCGTCCGGGACTCGACTACCGGCAGATGGCCGAGCAACTCGCCGTCTACGTCACCGAAACCGGATTCACCCACGTCGAACTGCTGCCCGTCTCCGAGCATCCGTTCGGTGGATCGTGGGGGTACCAGGTCACCTCGTACTACGCACCGACCTCCCGCTTCGGCACCCCGGATGACTTCCGCTGGTTCGTCGACCACCTGCACGCAGCAGGGATAGGCGTCATCGTCGACTGGGTTCCTGCACACTTCCCCAAAGACGAATGGGCGCTTGCCCGTTTCGACGGAACGCCGTTGTACGAGCACGCCGATCCGCGTCGCGGCGAGCAGTTGGACTGGGGCACATACGTATTCGACTTCGGTCGCCGCGAGGTCCGAAACTTCCTCGTCGCCAACGCGCTCTTCTGGCTCGAGGAGTTCCACATCGACGGACTGCGCGTCGACGCCGTCGCATCGATGCTGTACCTGGACTACTCACGTCCGGAAGGTGGATGGACTCCCAACATTCACGGTGGCCGCGAGAATCTCGAAGCCGTTGCGTTCCTGCAGGAGATGAACGCCACCGTCCACAAGAACCACCGAGGAGTCGTCACCGTCGCCGAGGAGTCGACGGCGTGGCCCGGAGTCACTCGGGCGACCAATGTCGGTGGCCTCGGGTTCAACATGAAATGGAACATGGGGTGGATGCACGACACCCTCGGATTCCTCGGTCACGACCCGGTGCACCGGACTTACCACCATCACGAGATCACTTTCTCGCTGATGTACGCGTGGAGTGAGAACTACCTGCTACCGATCAGCCATGACGAAGTGGTGCACGGCAAGGGAACTCTGTGGACCCGGATGCCCGGCAACGACTTCGCCAAGGCGTCCGGCCTGCGCTCACTGCTTGCGTACATGTGGGCGCATCCGGGCAAGCAACTGCTGTTCATGGGACAGGAGTTCGGTCAGAGCGCGGAATGGTCCGAAGAACGCGGCCTCGACTGGTGGCAACTCGACGATCAGTACACCGGCACTCTCCACCGCGGCGTCCAGCGACTGGTCGGAGATCTCAACTCCGCGTACCGACGCCATCCGGCGATGTGGACCCTCGACACCTCCCCCGGCGGATACTCCTGGATCGACGCCAACGACACCGAGAACAACGTCCTCAGTTTTCTGCGTTACGGTACTGACGGTTCGATTGTCGCCTGCCTGTTCAACTTTTCGGGCAGTGAGCACTCGAGCTACCGCGTCGGGCTACCAGAGCCCGGCCGATGGGTGGAAATTCTCAACACCGATGCCGAGGTGTATGGCGGCTCCGGAGTCGGGAACCTCGGAGCGGTCACGGCAACGTCGCGTTCGTGGCACGGTCGGCCAGCCTCCGCACAGGTGGCGCTGCCAGCTGCTGGAGCGATTTGGATAAGTCTGGAGCGTTGATGGTCGGCCGGCGAGTAGTCATTGTCACGTCGTCACTGTTCGCAGTGGCCGCACTGCTCGCCGGTTGTGCAAGCGGAACGAACGGGCACGCCGTCTCGATCTATCACGATCCGTTCCGCGTCGCCGGACTCGACGCAACAGCAGGCCCCAGCGGATTGCGCCCGGGAGCCCCCAATGCCGACCGAGCAATCACCGGTACCGACGGCGGGGAYATCGACGCCCTGGCGGCCAACGCCATCACCGACATCGAAACTTACTGGGCCACCGAGTACCCGGCTCTGTTCGACAAGCCCTTCGAACCGGTCGACGAGCTGATCTCGTGGGACCCCACCGAATCGAACGGCCCGGACTTCTGCGAAGAGACCACCGAAGAACTCATCAACGCCGGGTACTGCAGCATCGATCACACCATCGGTTGGGATCGCGAACTGCTACTGCCCGAGGTACGCGAGAAGTTCGGCGAAGTGGCCGTCGCCTTCATCTTCGCGCACGAGTACGGCCACGCCGTACAACGCAAAGCCGGGATCGTCGGCGGCAAACGAGATGCGGCCCTGGTGCGAGAACAACAAGCCGACTGTTTCGGTGGTGCCTTCTTGCGGCACGTCGCCGAGGACAAGGCCGCACACTTCACGATGAACACCTCCGACGGCCTCAACAAGGTGTTGGCCTCGGCCGTCGCCATCCGCGACGAAGACCCTAATGATCCTGAGAGCCACCATGGTTCGGCGTTCGAGCGCGTCACCGCCACTCAGATCGGCTTCACCGACGGCGCCGGCGCCTGCGCGAAGATGGACGCCGACGAAATCGAGTCACGACGCGCAGACCTCCCGCAGCAATTCGCCGAAGGCAACGACTCCGGAGAACTGCCCGTCACCGAGGCAACGCTCGACGAGTTCGTAAAGACATTCCAAGCGATCTTCGATCTACCCGAGCCGCCGAAGGTCGTGTTCACCGGCGCAGACACCGGGTGCAGCGACGCCGTTGCGACAGAGCCCGTCTCGTACTGCCCGTCGACGAACACCATCGGAATCAGCGTCGACGACCTGGCCGAGCGCGGCACGCCGGGTCGCGTCGGACGGCGCGAGTTGATCCAGACCAACATCACCGGTGACTACAACGCCTACGTCCTGCTCGCGTCGCGGTACACCCTCGCGATGCAGAAGGAGAACGGCCAATCGCTCGACACTCCGCAAACTGCCTTGCGCGCCGCCTGCCTGTCCGGCGTCATCACCGCAGCGCTCAGTCCCACCAACGCTGCGGCGTCCGGAGCTCAAGTCACACTCTCCCCCGGCGACCTCGACGAAGCCGTATCGGGGCTGCTGACTGACGGCCTCGCCGCCAGTGACGTCAACGGTGAGACGGTGCCGAGCGGGTTTGCACGCGTAGACGCGTTCCGGACCGGCGTACTGGGTGGCCGGGAAGTGTGCGACAGCCGCTACACGGAGTAGCGGCTGCCGGTCCACACGTCAGTAGAGAGCAGAAGCCAACTTACGTCGGGCCGCGATGACGATTGGTTCTGCCGGGTCGAACAGTTCGAACAGTTCGAGCAGGCGCGTCCGCGCTGCGGCCTTGTCGTCGCCGGCAGTTCGCGATACCACCGAGATCAAGCGCGCGAACGCCGCCTCGGGTTGCTGGGCGAACATTTCCAGGTCGGCCGCAGCGAACTGCAGTTCGAGATTGGACGGATCAGCATCCGCGGCCGCGATCGACTCGGGATCGACGCCCTGAACCCGGGCCATGAACTTCACCTGGCGGACAGCGCTCTTGGCCTCCGCATTGTTGGGTTCGGCGTCGAGAATCATCTGGTACGCAGCGATGGCGGCGTCGAGATCGCCCTCGTCCAGCGCGGTTTCAGCGGCCACGAAGCGAGGATCCTCGACCTCCTCCACCGGTTCGTCCCCGTCGGACACCGGCCCACTCAACTTGCCCTCGACAGCTTGGAGCACTGCGTCGAACCACTGACTGAGCTGCGCCTCTGGCTGAGCACCCTGAAAATCGGCCAACGGCTGACCAGCCGCGACGGCAACAACCGTCGGCACCGACTGGACACCGAATGCCTGCGCGATGCGAGGACTCACGTCGACGTCGACGTTGGCAAGAATCCACTTGCCGCCGGCGCGCGCCGCCAATGATTCGAGAACTTCGGTGAACACGACCGAGGGCTCGTATGCGCGGCCACCGATGTTGACGATGACCGGCACCTGGCTCGACTTCAGCAGGACTTCGCTTTCGAAGTTCTCCTCGGTCACCTCGATCACTGCCCCGGAGACAGCAGAAACGGCCCCGTCGCCGCTGGTGTTACGCGGCGGTGGTGGGGCCGTGGCCCGCTCTTTGAAGGCGGACAAGTCGACTGCGCCGCTCATGGCGGCAGCAACTGCGGACGAACGCGCGGGGGGCCTGGAACCTGGTCGAGTCACGACTCCCAGTTTGTCACGAGTTGCGCGAAGCTACGTAGAGGGATGCAGCACTCAGACGAGCGCCGCGTTGCCCTTGGACGCCTCGAACTCCGTGGACAGCTCGCCGAGCTTGCCGTTTCGCACTGCCCAGCGTTCGAATATGACGGTGCCGAACGGGGGAACGCTCGAGATCAGCGCAAGGATCGTGGTCTTGATGTCCCACTTGAGCGACCACGCAGTCAGCAGAGCAACAACGATGAACACCAGGAAGCCCGCGGTGCCGTGGACCATTCCGGGGATGCGAATCGCTTCTTCGTGTCCGAGGACCCACTTGAAGAACATGGCAACCAGCAAGGCCGCCCAGGTCACAGCTTCCCACCACGCCACCAGACGGAAGCGTTTCGCGGGAGTGGATACGTCAAAGATGTTCGCCATGAGGCCATTGTGCCCGAACAACTACGACGCCCCGTAGTTGTGTGAGCAAAACCACGGGGCGTCGCAGAGCGAGAGCGCTCGTTCAGGTGTATTTAGACACTCAAGCCTTGGGGACGCGGATGATGAGTGCGTCGCCTTGTCCGCCGCCGCCGCAGAGTGCGGCTGCGCCGATGCCGCCGCCGCGGCGTTGCAGTTCGAGGGCGAGGTGCAGGGCGATGCGGGCGCCGGACATGCCGAGGGGGTGTCCGACGGC
>NZ_JBFUJN010000044.1:0-29585 GCF_056401335.1 Rhodococcus sp. P4_F3_2 | reverse complement strand
CACCATATTGTTCACTGGAACGATGGTGGCCCAACAGATCTCGACAACCTGATCTTGTTGTGCGGTCATCATCATCGGACACTGCACCACACCGAATGGCGGGTCGAGATCGGCCCCGACCGAAAAACAGTGTTCTATCCACCGATGTCGATCGATCCATATCAACAGCCGATCGGCGGGAACAGCCCACCGACAGCAGCCTGAACGGGCACAAATTGAAAACGCGAGCACCGGGGCACGATCATGCCCCGGTGCTCATGCTGCGTTCCGTCATCTTCGCGGAGACGTACGGCCTACCAGCGGTTCCGAACCTCCTCGGCAAATCCGAGGAGATCTCGAACCACCACGGAGGTACCGTCGTCGAGGATTACTGTGCCGGAGAACTTTCCGAACACCTGATGCTGAATCGWACGCAGCACCCCGACATCGAAAGTCGCGGCACGGTCGATGATCGGCTCGAAAGTCATCTCGAAGCGACCATCGTTGCTCGAGAAGTTCCACGGCGCGCCGTCGTACTTTCCCTGCGGGATGCCGAAGTCGATCCTGTCCAGTTTGTGCGCCCGGCCGCCGACAAACACGATGTTCTCGCTGGCCGCCGTAGTGTCGCCGAAGCCGTAACCGATGTTGAATCCGAACCGCTCGCCGTTCACCAGTCCGGATGCAGAACCCCAGTACCAGGTGTTGTCGTAAGTCCAGACTCCCCTGCCCCAATCGAGAACGCCGAACGAGTCTTCCGAGCGAAATGTGAAGTCGTCGCTCCCGATTCGCACGGTCCCGGCAGCGGGCAGGCAGTTGATCTTCTGGTTGTAGTAAAACGATCGGGACGCCTTCGGAAACGGTGTGGCGATCACCATCCGGTCATCGGCAGGACTCGCCAGGAACAGATCGGCATGAAGACCTCGTCCACCGTCGAAAGCCGGGTAGTCGACAATCAAGTGGCGCCCACCGTCCACATGGCGAAACTCGAAGCGAGCTTTACCTTTCGACACCACCACATCACCGTCGTCCGCGCTTTCGGGCAGACCGAGCCTTCCCATCGGGAACGGCAGCATCACGTTTTCGGTGATCTCGTGTGGTGTTCGGAAATCGAGCCAGGAGACTCCGAGCAAGCCCATGTACCCGTTGTCGGCGACGGTCAACGCGATGCCGTAATCCGCAGTGAGAACGCAGTAGTAGTCCCACTCCTTGATCCGGAACTTGGGAGCGGTGATCGCAGAGCGTCGATACTTGCGAATTTCCGATGGGGCCCAACCCGTCTCGACCAAATGTCCACGATCGTCGAGAAGCGGGCCGGGCGACATCAGTGTCTGCATTCTTACTTCCAGCGTCCCAAGATCTCGTTCGCACGGTTGGCCAATGCCATCTGGAAGAACGGACCGAAGCTCACACGTGCCACTCCGAGCGGACCGAAACTTGCCGGATCGTCCTGGTCCGGGATTCCGATCGCATTGATCGGAAGTGGAAGTTCGGACGTCAGGCGGCGCTGGGTCGCGTCGTCATGCCGCCCGACGGGGTAAAGAACGTCGGCGCCGGCGTCGGCCGCCAGCTTGAGGCGTGCGATGGCGCGATCGACACGATCGGACTCGTCACCGACCTGCTTCACGAACAGGTCGGTGCGCGCGTTGACGACAACGTGAACTCCGGCTGCGTCGGCGGCCTGACGAAGCCCACCCACGAAGTCGGCGTGCTCCTGCGCCTCACGCAAGCGTCCGCCTTCACTGTGGACGGTGTCCTCGATGTTGAGTCCGACAGCGCCGGCATCGATCAACCCGTCGATGAGAACTGCCGGCTCGAGCCCGTAACCACCCTCGATGTCCACCGAGATCGGGGCGTCGACCGCACCGGTGATCTGCTTGATCCGGTGCAGAAGTTCGTCGAAGGTGATGCCCTCGTTGTCCGGCTTGCCGATGGAATCGGAAACCGGATGGCTGCCTACCGTCAGGGCTGCAAAACCTGCAGCCACCGCAAGATTCGCCGACCACGCGTCCCAGACCGTCGGGAGAATGACCGGGTTACCTGGCTGGTGCAACGCCAATAGAGCAGTTGCCTTGTCGTTGATCGAAGTCATGCGGTGGCTCCTCGAGATCGTGGGGTGTACCTCTCACCTACCGACTCTAGTGAGCGACCGGGCAGCCTGTGCTCTTGTAATCGACCTGGAACTCCTTGATGCCGTTGATCCAACCCGAGCGCAGACGGCGCGGATCACCGATCTTGGTGATGTCCGGGACGTTGTCGGCAATCGCGTTGAACATCAAGTCGATCTCCATGCGAGCGAGGTTTGCACCGATGCAGAAGTGCGCGCCCGTTCCGCCGAAGCCCAAGTGCGGATTGGGGTTACGAGTGATGTCGAACGTCATCGGGTTCTCGAATACGTCCTCGTCGAAGTTCGCGGAGCTGTACAGCATCACCACGCGCTGCCCCTTCTTGATCGACACTCCTGCCAGCTCGGTGTCCTCGAGCGCGGTGCGCTGGAACGCGGTGACCGGTGTCGCCCAACGGACGATCTCGTCGGCCGTCGTCTTGGGACGTTCCTTCTTGTACAGCTCCCACTGCTCGGGGTTGTCCAGGAACGCGATCATTCCGTGCGTGATGGCGTTGCGGGTGGTCTCGTTCCCTGCGACCGCCAGGATGAGCACGAAGAACCCGAACTCCTCCGGGCTCAAGGAGTCGCCGTCGATGTCGGCCTGGACCAGAGTCGTGACGATGTCATCTGCCGGACAGGTACGACGCGCGTCTGCCATTTGGTACGCGTATCCGAGGACCTCGGTGGACGCGACTGCCGGATCACCCTGGTATTCCGGGTCGTCGTAGCCCATCATCTCGTTGGACCACTTGAACAGCTTGTCCCGATCGTCCTGCGGTACACCGATCAGATCCGCGATCGCCTGGAGCGGCAGCTCGCTGGCAACCTGCTTCACGAAGTCGCCCGGGCCTTCGCTCACAGCGGTGTCGACGATGCTGCGCGCACGACGATCCAATTCGTCGCGCATGCCGTTGATCGCGCGCGGCGTGAACAGCTTCGAAATCAGCTTGCGGAGCTTGGTGTGCTCCGGCGCATCCTTGTTGAGCAGAAGATGCCGGAGCATCTCGACGGCCTCACGTGGCATGTCGTCGGCGAAACGCGCGATCGCGGTGTTCTCCCAGCTCGAGAACACATCGCTGCGCTGGCTGACCTCTTTGACGTCAGCGTGACGCGAGACCACCCAGTAGCCCTCGTCCTGGAATCCACCAACGGTCGGCGGCTGCTCACACCACCACACGGGCGCGCTTCGACGCAGTTCGGCGAATTCTTCGAAAGGGATCCGCTCCCCGAGGACAGCAGGATCGGTGACGTCGAATCCGGCCGGTAGGTCAGGCGTGCGAGTTGTGTCCGAGATGGTCATGGCGTCCTCTGATCGGTCGATTGTGCGCTACACCACAGAGTAGCTTTCACTAACGGGCTGTCAAGTGAAAGACGGAGAGTCTCGTGCAACTGACCCGTGAGAGCCCCCGCGGCACTAGGATCCCGGTAATGACAGATACCTCCGGCAGACTGACGCTGCGAGAGAAGCAGAAGCAGCGAACCCGCGCAGACCTCGTGGATGCCGCCGGCGCGCTCTTCACCGAACGCGGATACGCGGCTGTCACCGTCGAGGACATCGCCGGCCGGGTCGGTTGCAGCCGCGCCACCTTCTACCTGCACTTCCCCGGCAAGATCGACATACTCAAGGCCCTCGGCTCGAACACGGTCGTATCCAGCACGCTCGCGATATTCCAGGATCTCGACCACGTACTCGATTCCGGTTCGCGCGAAGAATTCGCCGGCTGGATCAACCGCGCTCTCGACTGGTGCCGCGATCACCACCACATGATGCGGGCATGGGACGAGGCCATGGTCCTCGAACCCGAATTCCGAACACTGGCACGTGAAGGCATCTCTGCACTGCCCAACGCGATGCCGTCGTACCTGGCACGCTGGCCGCAGAGCCGACACGACGAGGCGAAACTCCGGGTCGAGCTCCTGCTGACACAGATCGAGCGCTTCTTCATTCGGTGGGCGGAACAGGGCGCGATCACCGCGGGTGCGGACGTCGCAGCAGACGTTCTCACCGACATCTGGTTTCCGGCACTCACGCCGCCCACGACCGATGTTGCGGCGCCGCGATAGGTTGGCCCGATGCCACTCGACCTTCGAGCGATCCTCACCACCGTCGCTGCACTCCTGTCCGGGATACTCGCGGCGCTGGCCCTGACCAATCCCGTTCTTCGCGACTGGGCCATCGTGGCCTCCCCGTCGGAAGTAGATCGCTGGATCAGCAGCGGACCGACTGCTGTCGGACTCGGCGCCGTGATCGCCGTGCTTGCCTGCGCCCTCTCACAACGTCGCGGGTCCCGTCGGGCGGCGTGGATCGCGATCGCCGCCGGCGTCGCCGTCATCGCGATCGTTCGGGCAGTCGTACCCGAAGTTGCGTCACTGGACCTGCTGATCGCATTGATCATCGTCAAAAGTGTTGCAGCCGGCACCATTCTGGGCTGCGTGGTTGCCGTCAGTTGGGACCGCACTGCCACGAAGAACGCGACACTCCTCGGCGTGCTCGCCACCTTCCTCGCGATCCGCACGTTCGCCGGTGGGACAGCCAGGATGACGACGTCTTCGGTGGGTGAGCCGTCGTGGTGGCTGATCGGCGCCACGGCCGCAGCAGCAATCGCCTGTGCAGTGACCGCGCAAGCCGGCTTCCGGATTCGCAAGCCGGACTCGGGTGAAATCCGCATCGCTCTCGTGGTGATCACCGCGCTGGCGATCGGGCATCGAGTGCTCGGCGCCGTGATCGACCGCCAGCAATACGCGTCCGAGGCGACCGCCTGGATCGTCATGGTTTTGGCGGCAGGCGCTGCGCTCGCCTTGACGTGGATCGCCGCTTACCGCCTCGGCGACGCCTCCGGTGCTGGTGGCAAGTTCCTCTGGGCGGCAACCGCACTGGCCGCTGCGTCGGCCCCGCTCTTCGTCGACATCGCGAAGGGTTCCGGCCACTGGGGAGACCTGAAGTCCCCTTGGGTACTGGTGCTTTTCGCGGCCCTGCCGGTTGCCGTCGGATTGAGACTGCACAAGCAGGTGCCAAACTTCGTGCCCATCGCCGTTCTCGTTGCGGTTCCACTGTCAGAACTACTGCCCTTCGACTCCGCGCACGGCGTCTGGTCAATCGCGCTGAAGATCGCCGCGCTGGGCCTCGCCGCCGGTTTACTGTTCGGTTCCCTTGCTCCCGGCAGCCTGGTCGACGCCACACTCGGAATCGCCATTCCCTTTGCCGCGATGACCTTCTCGTCGATCGCCATTCTCACCGATCAGCTCTCTTTCCCACCGATGATGACGTCGATATACATCCAAGGCCAGCTCGACATCGATGCGGTCTCTCCCCACGGCGACGGAGGATTATTTGGACGCGGCATCGGAATCACCGTCGACTACGTCACCGCTCAGACTGTCGGCACTGCAATCCTCTTCGCCCTGATCATCGGCTTCTGTGGTGCGGCGATCCTTCGACGATCCCACCCACCCGTCGAGGTATCGGAACCCACCGAGACCGCCTGATCGGGACAGACCGATGACCATCGACCTCCGGTCATGGACCGGCGCCCTCGCGGCCTTTCTCTCGGGAATCCTTGCCGCCGTGGCGCTGACGAACCCAGCGCGAATGAGATGGCCTGTTACCGAACCGCAGTCGAAGATCGACCAATGGATCAGCAGCCAATCCACCAGCGTCGTGGTGGGTGCCATCGTCGCCGTAGGGGCCTGCGCGTATCTCCAGCACCGCGGTTCTCGCAGGCGTGCGTGGGCGTTTGTGTACTCGGGCGTCGTCGTGTTGATTCTGATCAGATTCCTCGCCGCCGAAGAAGTCGGTCTTGATCTGCTGAGCGTTCTGGGTTTCGCCAAAACCATTGCAGCCGGACTCATCCTGGGCGGCGCTGTCGCCGCATCGTGGGACAGCCGCCTCGGACGCAACCTGCTGATCATTGGCGTGGTGTCGACGTGGTTGGCCGCGCAATCGTCCACCGGCGATTTGATACCCGTCAGCACGTCGTCCATCGGCGAACCTGCCTGGGCACTTCTGTTGCTGACCCTGATCTGCGCAGTGGCGTGCGCAGTGACAGACGACTCCGAATTGCGGATCAGCGAAAGCGAACCGGGCGTCGCCGCAGCCGCTCTGGCAGTTGTCACCGGCCTCGCCATCACCCAACGGATTCTGAGTTCGGTCGTCGACCGGCAAGAGAACCCACCGACGTTTTCGGATTGGCTGGTCATGGTCGCGTCCACCGTCGCCGTCCTCACCCTGACCTGGTTCTGTGTGAGGAGACTGGACACAACTTCAGGCAGTGGCGGATTCCTTTGGGCTGCAACCGCTGTTGGAGCCGCCGCCACGACGGTGTTCGCGGATCTGACCGACCGCTTCTTTCTCGACGGTGACCGAACCTCGCCGTTGGTGATCGCTGCCCTCGCGATCATCGCGGTCGTCTTCGGGTTGTCGCGTTCTCGACACCGGGATCGCACGATCGCAGGCCTGGCTCTGCTGGCCGCGATCCCGTTGTCGGAGTGGATCTTCGACGGCGAACACGAACTGGCTCTGTTGCTCCGGATCGTCACGCTGGGCCTCGGATCGGGATTACTGCTCGGATCCGTTCTGCCGTCGAATCCCGTCGCAGCGACGCTGGGGTTGACGATTCCTTTCACTGCCCTGGTCTTCATGTCGATCGGGCAGCACGAGATCGAGACAGTGTCGTCAACGTACGTCAAGCACGATCCGTCATCGACGTACTTGCAGGACGAGTCCGGACTGCGAGCCTACGTCGACGCAACCGCGCCCGACGCAGCCTTCCGGGCCGAGGCCGCGACCATTGCCTACGCGTACGAGGCGCCGCCACGCTCCGACGGCGCGGCACTCCTGATGTGTGTAGTCGTCGTCGCCACCGGGATCGCGCTCCGCCGCCGCAGCCCCGTTGACACACCGTCACCGGACTGAGACCTCCTATTGCGGTGCAACTGGTACCGGATTGACTATTTTGGAGCAGTGCCCATCGCCCGCAGGACGCTGCTCGTCGCACTGAGTGGTGTGACGGCATTCGTCGTCACCGTCGTCGCTTTGGCACCGTTCGTGAACAGCCAGTCGACGTCGATTTCGACGGGCGACCGATTCTGGTCCATCTCGACCATCGGCGCCGGCGTCTTGGCTGTCGTCGCGGTCGGGACAGCCGCGATGATGGCCCGTTGCCGATTGCGGACCGCGGCCATGACGGTCTTCGGTGGGCTCCTCCTCGAACTGCCCGGGCTCTACGATCACAACTTCGAGGCACTCTCGCCCGTCGGTGCGGGAGTCGCTGTCGGCGCGGTGACGGTTGCTGCCGCTCCCCGGGTTCGAGCTGCCTCGGTCGCGGGAACGATTGTGGCTGTGCATGTCTCGGATTCACTCCTGGACGAAGACGCAATTCCTCGGCGGTACGCGGACTACATCGCCGACAACACCAACCAGTTTCAACCACCGGTGTTGGGGGCAACACTGCTCGCGCTCGCTTTGGCCGCCGCCTGCGTCGCCGCGTTCTGGTTCCACGATTTCGACAAGGACCACCCCAAGGAACGGATGGCCGTTCGGCCGGTGACTATCGCGGCGGTGCTCACTCTCTTCGGGGTCGCGGCAAATTGGTGGTTCGAGATCACCACCGTCACGGCGGCCGTACCCCTTCTACTCGTCGCGCTCGTAATCACGGTGATCTGCGCCCGGGTGCTGGGCGACGGCGGTCGAATCCTGCTGATGTGTACCGCCGCCGTCGCAACTCTGGCGGCGGTTTCGGCGAACCGTCCCGCAACCGAAGCCATGGAATGGTCGAAAACCCCTGCTTCCACCGCCGTCGTGATCGGCGTCGTCATCGTCGCCGCGGCAGCAATCGGCGCGATCGCTCCCTCGCGGGTCGTCGGCTACGGATTGCTCCTGGCGGTGACGGTCGCCGGGATCGTCAGCTACGCCACGTCGCCGTCGCCGAAGATCGGTGACGTTCTCACGATCAGCGATCTTCTTGTCGCCTTCACCTCTGCGGTCGTCACGTACGCGATCGCCAGCGCGATGTACCGAGAGCCACCGCGGACCGGAGCGTCACGAGCCCTCGTCGGACTCGGTGTCATCTTCGGCCCGACGGCACTGGCCCTGCTCGTCTATCCGCAGTTCGACTACGGATGGACCGCGTACACGCCGCTCGACGAGAACAAGCCGTTCAACGGCATCACGACGGTCGGCCCGTTCGAAATCTCGACCGACATCCTGATACTCGACGCCGTGGCACTGATCATCGTGGCCGTCTGCGCCTATGCAAGTCTGCGCTTGGGGCGAGTCAATCGATCCGGACCTCCGCCGATCAGTCGATCAGATCCATCAACGCCAGGCGATGGAACACTTTGAGCGATCCCGGCGCCACCTCGTCCATCGCTGCGTACTCGGCGAGCGTGAAATAGCGGAACTCGGCGATCTCGCTGGTCGGGTGCGGGTCTCCGGCCATCTCCGCCAGATAACAACTCATGTGCAGGCCCGTGTCCGCGGAATGTCCGAAAGCGTGAGCCTCGAAGACGTCGAGGAACGTGACCGTCCCGTCGACGAGATCGACGTCGAGTTCCTCCCGAATTTCGCGGTGCAGTGCCTGCTCGGGCGTCTCACCCGGGTCGATCTTTCCGCCGGCCATGTAGAACGCGGTCTTGCCCACGGACCGGGTCTGGATCAGCTTGCGGTCACGAATGTGCGCAAGGGCGGCGGTACGGATGATCGTGGTGGGAGTCGACGAATTCACGTCGTCCAACCTACGTGTATCAGCGAGTGCCGATGATGTCCGAATCGACTCGCTGCACATCGAAACTGCCACGCCCGGTAATATGTACGCAAAGACAACCTCTCCGACTAGGTGAATTGTCTCGTTAATCCGATAGGTTCGATTTTGTTCGGACACCCCGCCGCCCGCTGACAACACGACGGAGTGCCTTTTGCTCGCTATCTTGCTTGCCCATGCCGTTGCCGCCCTCTTGGCTCCGCTTGTGGTGCGCAGGTTAGGGCGAAACGGCTTCTTCCCCCTCGCGATAGTCCCCCTCGCCAGCCTCTGCTGGGTCATCGACAAATGGGGCACCGTCGAGACGCTGCACATCACCTGGGTTCCCGGCCTGTCGATGGACATCGACTTCAGATTCGACGCGCTTTCCGCCATCATGGCCGTGCTCGTCCTGGGCGTCGGCACGCTGATCCTGATCTACTGCGCCCGCTACTTCAACGACGACGAACCTCGACTCGGCATCTTCGCCGCCGAGATGGTCGCCTTCGCGGGTGCCATGTTCGGACTCGTGACCAGCGACAACATGCTGCTTCTCTACGTGTTCTGGGAACTGACGACCGTCTTGTCGTTCCTGCTCGTGGGTCACTACGCCGAACGCGCCACCAGTCGCCGCGCCGCGACCCAGGCACTGCTGGTCACCACCGCCGGTGGTCTGGCGATGTTGGTCGGCATGATCATCCTCGGCCAGGTCGGCGGCAGCTACAACCTGTCCGAACTGGTCGCGAACCCGCCGACGGGGTGGCTCCCGTCCGTCGCGATCGTCTTGATCCTGATCGGTGCGCTCTCCAAATCGGCAATCGTGCCCCTGCACTTCTGGCTGCCAGGTGCGATGGCCGCACCCACCCCTGTCAGCGGTTATCTTCACGCGGCAGCAATGGTCAAGGCCGGTATCTACCTCGTCGCACGCCTGGCTCCCGGGTACGCCGATTCGCCGCCGTGGCGCATCACCATCATCAGTTTGGGTCTGCTGTCGATGATCCTCGCCGGTTGGCGAGCCATGCGCGCGTACGACCTCAAACTCGTCCTCGCCTTCGGAACCGTCAGCCAACTCGGCTTCATGATGGTCCTGGTCGGCATCGGCACGCGTGACGCCGCCCTGGCCGGCATGACGATGGTCGTGGCGCACGCGATGTTCAAGGCCGCACTCTTCATGGTCGTTGGCATCATCGATCACACCACCGGCACCCGTGACCTGCGCAAACTTGCTCACCTGGGTAAAGCGGCACCCGCTCTCGCGATCATCGCGAGCCTCGCTGCCGCCAGCATGGCCGGTCTACCACCGCTACTCGGATTCGTCGGCAAGGAAGCCGCACTCGAATCAGTTCTCGAAACGAACGCGCTCGGCCACTGGTCGTCGATCGCCGTCGTCACGGTGATCGTGTTGGGCTCGATCCTGACCGTCGGCTACAGCGTCCGGTTCATCTGGGGAGCCTTCGGACGCAAGACCTTGAGCAAGCCGAGTCCGGCCGTGAGCAAGATGCACAAGCCGGGTTGGCTGTTCCTGTTCGCGCCCGGCCTACTCGCGGTTCTCGGTCTGGCCGCCGGCATTCTCTCGCCCCAACTCGAGAAGTTGCTGACGCCGTACTCGACCACACTGGCCCCCGGACCGCACGCCGACTACCACCTCGCACTGTGGCACGGATTCAACACTCCGCTGCTGCTCACCTGCATCGTCATCGCCGGCGGCATCGCGCTCTACATCGCGCAGCGTCAGATCAGCCGCCTGCATTTCGAGCACCCGCCGCTCGGCAACGCCGACCGTATCTACGACGCGACCCTGCGCGGCATGGACACCATCTCGATGCGCCTGACCGGTGCCACTCAGCGTGGTTCGCTCCCCCGCACGCAGTCGACGATTCTTGCGACGCTGGTCGTGGTGCCACTGTTCCTGCTGATCATCGACACCGATGGCGGCGGAGTCGACCTTCGGATGTGGGATTCACCCATCCAGTTCACTATCGCGCTGATGATGATTTCGGCCGCCATCGCCGCGACGCTGATGCGCAACCGACTCGCCAGTGTCATCCTCGTCGGACTCACCGGCTACGGCTGCGGCGTGTTGTTCGCGCTGCACGGCGCACCCGACCTCGCGCTGACCCAGTTCCTCGTCGAAACCTTGACCCTCGTGATCTTCGTGCTGGTACTGCGGAAGTTCCCCGCAGAGGTCGACGAGAGCAAGGCAATCGGCTTCAAGTGGCCGCGTGCCGCACTCGCCGTCGCCGTCGGTATCACCGTCACCACCATCGCGGCCTTCGCCACCAATGCGAGAAACACTCGTCCGATCTACGAACTGCTTCCCGACGCGGCCTACGACCTGGGCAACGGCAAGAACGTCGTCAACGTCCTACTCGTCGACATCCGCGCATGGGACACGCTCGGTGAGATCTCGGTGCTGCTGGTCGCGGCAACCGGCGTCGCCAGCCTCGTGTTCCGCAACCGCCGCTTCGGTATCGCGCCGCGAGTCGCGGACGCCCCCTCCGTCATCGTCGACAAGGCAGCCGCCAACTCGGACACGACGTGGTTGCGCGGCGGAGACCTCATCGATCCTCGACACCGTTCGCTGGTTCTCGAGGTCACCACGAGGTTGATCTTCCCGACCATCATGGTGTTGTCGATCTACTTCTTCTTCTCCGGTCACAATGCCCCCGGCGGCGGTTTCGCCGGAGGCCTGACGGCGGGCCTCGCCCTCGTGCTGCGTTACCTCGCTGGTGGCCGCTACGAACTCGGTGAAGCCGTACCCATCGACGCGGGCAAGATTCTCGGCCTCGGTTTGGCGCTGGCCGCGGGCACCGCCCTGGTGTCGCTGTTCCTCGGCGCTCCRGCGCTCTCGTCGGCTGTCTTCGAGTTCACGCTCCCACTCATCGGCCACGTCAAACTGGTCACCGCACTGTTCTTCGACCTGGGCGTCTACCTCATCGTGGTCGGCCTGGTCCTGGACGTACTCCGAAGTCTCGGCGCCCGCCTCGACGCAGAAATCGAGGTGAAAGCACCATGAGCGCAAATATCGGAATGCTGATCCTGATCGGCGTCCTCACGTCGGCCGGTGTCTACCTGCTGATCGAACGAAGCATCACCCGGATGCTCCTCGGTCTACTTCTATTCGGTAACGCCATCAACCTCTTGATCCTGACCGTAGGTGGATCGGACGGGAATCCGCCCATCGTCGGTCGAGATTCGGTCCACGAGGAGATAGCGGATCCGCTCGCCCAGGGCATGATCCTGACGGCCATCGTGATCACGATGGGTATCGCCGGCTTCGTTCTGGCACTGGCGTACCGGTCTTACAAGATCAACACCGCCGACGCCGTCGAGGACGATCCCGAAGACACCAAGATCCTCAAGCGTCGCCTGCCTGCCGACGCTCCCGACCACGACCGCTCCGACGACCCGGTCACCGGTGCCCCGAGCATCGGCGGCGACGCATTCGACAAGGACGGAAACCCTATTCCCCTCGAACAACTGGTCAACCTCGAGGACATCGAATGCTACGACGACCTCCACGACGGCGACTTCGAGGACGAACCGGTACCCGACTGGGCCACCGACCTTGCTCGTAAGAAGGAATCCGAGAAGCGGCGCAAAGACGCTCGCCAGACCAAGATCGAGGGAGGTGGCGGCGCATGACCATCTCGGACAACCTGATGGGAGCCCTTGCGCCCCTGCCCGTCCTGATCCCGATGCTGGCCGCAGCTGCGACGCTGGTTGTCGGCCGACGTCCGCGTTTCCAGCGTGTCATCACACTGATCGCGCTCATCGGCGTCGTCGCGGTGTCTGGATTGCTGCTCTACCTCGCCGACCGCGACGGTACGACGGCCGTTCAGGTCGGCGGCTGGGACTCCCCCATCGGCATCACACTCGTCGTCGACCGTCTCTCGGCGATGATGCTAGTGGTCTCGTCGGTGGTGTTGCTCGCCGTCATGATCTACGCGATCGGTCAGGGTATTCGCGACGGTAGCGAGGCCCAGCCGGTCTCGATCTTCCTGCCGACCTATCTCGCATTGACCGCCGGTATCTCGAACGCGTTCCTCGCCGGTGACCTCTTCAACCTGTACGTCGGATTCGAGGTTCTGCTCGCCGCGAGTTTCGTGCTCCTGACGCTCGGTGCCAGCGCCGACCGCGTTCGGGCCGGTGTCTCGTACGTGATGGTCTCGATGGTGTCTTCGCTGATCTTCCTGGCGGGCATCGCCTTCGCCTATGCGGCGACCGGCACCCTCAACATGGCCGACATGGCCCTGCGCTTCGACAGCATTCCGCCAGGCACACGAACCGCCATCTTCGCTGTCCTGCTCGTGGCGTTCGGCATCAAGGCTGCGGTCTTCCCGCTGTCGGCGTGGCTACCGGACTCGTATCCGACCGCGCCCGCACCGATCACCGCCGTCTTCGCCGGGTTGCTCACCAAGGTCGGTGTGTACGCGATCATCCGCGCGCACTCGTTGCTGTTCCCGCAAGGAGAACTCGACAACGTACTGATGGTGTGCGGTCTGCTCACGATGGTGGTCGGCATCATGGGTGCCATCGCGCAGAGCGACATCAAACGTCTGCTCTCGTTCACATTGGTCAGCCATATCGGTTACATGATCTTCGGTATCGCACTGTCCACGACGTCCGGGCTGTCCGGCGCGATCTACTACGTCGCCCACCACATCATCGTGCAGACGACGCTCTTCCTCGTAGTGGGTCTGATCGAACGACAAGCCGGGTCGTCGTCGCTGCGCCGACTCGGCGGTCTGGCGGCGGCCAGCCCGATCCTCGCGATCGTCTTCCTGATCCCGGCGCTGAATCTCGGTGGTATCCCGCCGTTCTCGGGCTTCATCGGCAAGGTCGCGCTCCTGCAGGCCGGTGCGGCCGACGCCAGCGCGCTGGCCTGGATCCTTGTCGCCGGCGGCACGATCACCAGCTTGCTGACGCTCTACGCGGTCGCCCGCGTGTGGACCAAGGCCTTCTGGCGAGCCCGCGCCGACGCGCCCGAAGGTGACCTCGCCGACGTCAGCCCGTCAGCACTGATCGACGAGTCCGAAGAGGACATCGCGTTCGTCGACCGCGAGGACGTCGGCAAGATTCCGGTCTTCATGCTGATTCCGACGGTCGGACTCGTCATCGTCGGCCTGGCACTGACGGTGTTCGCAGGCCGGATCATCGACATCAGCGACAGAGCGGCGAAGGATCTGCAAGACCGGTCCATCTACATCGACGCGGTTCTCGGCAACCACCGACCCGTGCCGGTCGACGAAGCTCCCGTCGCTGCAGACGACCCTGCTGTAGCTCCCAGTACCGATGCCCCGAACAGCGATGTCCCGAACACCGACGCCCCGAACACCGAGGAGGCTCCGCGATGAAACGCGAACAGGTACTCCGCGTCGGGATCCTGCTGTGGCTGATGGTCGTATGGATCCTGTTGTGGGGCAACATCAGTTTCGGCAACATCTTCGGCGGACTCGCCGTCGGCCTGATCATCATGGTCCTGCTTCCCCTCCCTCGCGTACCGGTCGAGGGTCGGGTACATCTGTTGTCGATTCTGCGCCTGCTGTGGATGATCGTGTACTACGCGATCCAGTCGAGTATCCAGGTCGCGTGGCTGGCGATCCGTCCGTCGCCGCCGCCGGTCACCGGAGTTCTGCGTTACCAACTCGGGATCAAGTCCGACCTGGTTCTCACGCTGTGCATCGACGTACTGAACCTGATCCCGGGCACCATGGTTCTCGAGATCGACCAGAACCGGCGCATCGTCTACGTCCACGTGCTCGACGTCGGATCGCAGAAAGCCGTCAGCGCGTTCTACCGCTCGGTGGAGGATCTCGAGCGGTTGTTCATCGCGTCGTTCGAACGTGATTCGGACTGGCAACCCAGCCCGTGGCACCAGCGCGACTACGAATTCGATGCACCCCGGCAGGAGGACCAACCATGAACGGGTTCATCACCACGATCTTGATCATTTCCGGAGTGATTCTGCTGATCGCCGCCGTACTGACCACGTTCCGATTGCTCGACGGTCCGAGCTCACTCGACCGCCTCGTCGCTCTGGACACGATCATCGCGGTCTCGATGTGTGGACTCGCCGTCTGGGCCGCGTACAGCAAAGACACCACTATCGTTCCCGCGATCGTGGCGCTGGCACTGGTCGGCTTCATCGGTTCCGTGTCCGTCGCGCGCTTCCGGGTGAGTGACCAGTGATCGGCAACATCCTCGACACGATCGGGGCCATCTCCATCTTCCTCGGCGCGCTGCTCGCGCTGACCGCCGCGGTGGGCATCGTTCGCTTCCCCGACACCCTGCGTCGTATGCACGCGGCCACGAAACCTCAGGTGGTCGGACTTATCCTGGTTCTGATGGGTGCCGTGTTTCTGCTTCGTGGGAGCGTCGACATCTGGATGTTGGTCCTGGTGGGCATCTTCACGCTGCTGACCGCGCCCGTGATCGCGCACAGCGTCGGCCGAGTCGCCTACCGCGAACAGCGCGAAGAGGACGACCTCATGAAGATCAACGAGCTGGAAGACCCGGACTCTCTCCTGTAGCGGCATCCCACTCGCCGTCGCGCTCGCCCCACACCGCAAGTGCAGTGCCGGGGCGGGCGAAGAAGGTGGCGAAGTACGCGACCGACATGAGAACCAGGACAGCCATCAGCAGCGGCCCGAAGATCGCCGGGTACTCGGCCATCTGCACCGCAGCGAACCGGTACGAGAGCAACAACCCCGCGAGTAGTGCCGAGCCACCGATCAACAGACGCACTCGGAACCACCCCCAGCCTCGCTCCGGATCCCGTAGCGCCGCATCGAGGGTCAAGCACAGGACGGCACCGGCAATGAGGTCGACGCCGTAGTGGAATCCGAAGCCGAGCGTCGCGGTCAGGGTCGCAACGAGCCAGAACGATCCCAGGCTGCGAATCCACCACGGCCCGCTGCGCGAGTGGATGAACAATGCGACCGCCCACGCGGTGTGCAGGCTCGGCATGCAGTTTCGCGGTGCGGCGTCGTCGAACGGCAGCGACGACGGTGATGCGAAGTCGAAGTTGGGCACGATGTTCGGCCAGTAGTCACCGATCTGGAATCCGAACCCACGCGGACCGAAGGCGAACACCGGGCCGACCACCGGGAACAGGACGTAGAAGATCGGGCCGATCAGCCCGATGAGCAGGAACGTGCGCAGCAGGTGATGCGACGGCCATCCCTTACGTGCTTGGTAGAGGGCAACCACGATCACCGCGACGGGCAGTTCGACGTAGATCCAGTCGAGGGCTGCTGCACCGACGGGGCCCATGGCGTCGACGATCTGGCCCATAACCCACGACGGATTCCCGAGAGCCTGGTCGGCGAGGAACACGTACTCGTCCCACACGTCGGTACCGACGAGAATGGTGATCTCCAGCCACGTCTCGGCAACCTTGGCGGCGATGATGAGCAACGCGCCGAGAGCGACGCCGTGCAGAACGCTGAGTCGACGCTCGCCGGACAACTTCCACACCGCGTACACCGCGATGGCTGTCAGTACCCAGGTGCCGCCGGTGCCCATAGTCAGCGGCCCACCCGAGAACCAGCGAATAGCGCCGACGACCACGTCGATGACAACGGCCGCGGATACCGCGTAGATGCGTTCTTTGTTGTTCAGTCCAACCAGCGCGAGAGCGAGACCCACCCAGGGCATGGTCGCCGAGCGAGGAACGAGGAAGTAGTCACCGAACAGGCTTTCCACCGGACCGAGATAGCCCTTGTACGACGCGAACGCCTGCACACCCAAGACCAGCACGGTCAATGCTGCTGTGCCGATCAGAAGGAGTCGATGAGAACTCGACCACGAACGATCCGACTGTCCGGGTACGCCCCCTCGTTGG
The DNA here is from genome assembly GCF_056401335.1 of Rhodococcus sp. P4_F3_2. Lineage (NCBI taxonomy): Bacteria > Bacillati > Actinomycetota > Actinomycetes > Mycobacteriales > Nocardiaceae > Rhodococcus > Rhodococcus sp. P4_F3_2. The sequence goes on along the minus strand of NZ_JBFUJN010000044.1, from coordinate 12,922 downwards.
GACCAACTGTCTATCAACACCGGACAATAGTAAACGCCGTGTGAACCGAATATGGACGCAGACTGGACAATCGGTCTGTATGCCCGTATTTCGACCCTACGAAACCATCGGCAACACGGAGTGCTCTAAGTACCCAACTCCGCGACCAATGCGTCGACTACCGCAACCAGATCGCCGCCCGTCGCTTCCGCGACACGGCGTTGACGCTGGTAGGAGGCACCGCGACGGGGAATGTCCGCCACCGACGCCAACTCGTCCGCGCAGCCGAGTGAGACCGCAATCGGCGCCAAGTCGTCGAGCAGGCGATCCAGATCGTCAGTGACGAGGCACTCGTTTGCGTCGGAGTCGAGGATGATCTCGGCGTCCAGTCCGTATCTCGCTGCGCGCCACTTGTTTTCCTTGACGTGCCACGGCTGCATGTTCGGCAGAGTCTCACCGGCACTCAGTCTGCGGTCCAGATCGACGATGAGGCAGTGGACCAGAGCAACGAGAGCACCCAGTTCGGCGCGTGTCGAGACGCCGTCGAAGACCCGGACCTCGATGGTTCCCCACTTCGGCGCGGGACGGATGTCCCAGTGCATGCCGCCGATCTTGGTGATCACACCGGTCTTCATCTGGTCGTCGATGAACGACTCGTATTCGGCCCAGTTCTCGAACTGGTACGGAAGGCCGGCGGTGGGCAGCTGCTGGAACATCAACGCGCGATTGGACGCATAGCCGGTGTCCACACCGGCCCACATCGGCGAGGACGCCGACAGCGCCAACAGGTGCGGATAGCGCTGCAGCAGTGCGTTGATGATCGGGAAAACGCGATCCGCGGACGAGACACCCACGTGAACGTGCACGCCCCAGATCAGCATCTGCCGACCCCACCACTGCGTGCGTTCGATGAGTTCGTCGTAGTCGGGTGTCCGGGTGACCAGCTGCGTCGACCATTGCGCGAACGGGTGCGTGCCCGCGCTGATGAGATCGACGCCGAGCGGATTCGCAGCGCGGCGAAGCAGATCCAGTGACCTGTCGAGATCACTCATCGCCTCGCCGACCGTCGAGTGAATACCCGTGACGAGTTCGACGGTATTTCGCAGTAGTTCCTTGGTGATGTGCGGGGTTTCCGAGCCGGCAAGCTCTTCGACCGCCGAAAACACCTCGGCTGCTGTGTTGGAGAGATCTCTGGTCTTGCGATCGACCAGCGCGATCTCCCACTCCACGCCCAGCGTCGGGCGCGGCGAACCTGGAAATGGAACTACCACGCAGAGAATCCAATCACAGTGTCGGTAAAAACACCGTGCTGGCTACTGCGTGGTAGTCGCCGGAAGTGATGCAAAACTCAGGTGAGTTTGTCAGCTCTTGGTGATGACACCGCAAGCGACGCGTCCGCCGGCGTCACCGGTGTCGAGCGTCTGCTGATCCGGTGCCGGCGCGTAACGCGTCGGGATGTTGCCGAAGTTGTCCGCACCGGCATGGATCATGACGGATGTTCCACCGTTTGCGACCAGTTCGTCGACGGTGAACGCGTCGGTCGTGGTGACCAGCGTGGCGGTGCCGTCTTCGAGGACCTGAACCGAAGTGAGGTCACCGCTCGCCGGGTGGCCCGAGTGCCCCTCGGCCTGGAAGTGTCCGCCTGCCGAGAGGAAGTTACCCGGCTCTCCGCCGCTGGGAGCTACGGAATTGGTCTCGCACTTGGCGACCTGGTGAACGTGGAATCCGTGGAAGCCGGGGGTCAGGCCCTTGGCGTCGAGGGTGACCTTGACGTCGCTACCTTCCTGCGCGAACGTGACCGTTCCGACCTTGGCGCCGTCGGTGCCGTTCAGCGTTGCGGTGACAGTCTCGGCAGAAGCGCCGGCGTGAGCCGTCTCGGAACCGTGGCCGCCCGCGCTTTCGTGCGCGCTGGGATCGGCTGCACCGGTCCACACCGGAGGAGTCGTGCCGGGGACGCTGCTGGGCTCTTCGCTGTTACTGCAAGCGGTCAAGCCGAAAGCGGCAATCGCGACTACAGGGGCAACGACGCGCCAGGACAAACGCCGGGTGCTGCTGGGGGCCATCGAACCGCTCCTTTGAGGTGGCGAGAAAGTGCTTCTGATCATAACGGCGCGTGTAGTAGCTGGAACCGACGGGTCAGTTCCACCTTCACGACCGGTCAGTTGGAGGTCACGATCACGATCACGCCAGGTGACGCGTTCGCGATGCCGGCGAATCGAGGTTCTGCGGTGACTCCGAGTTCAGCTGCGATCTTCTGCGCCGCTGCCTTCTCCGCCGCGGACGATCCGTAGTACACCGTCGTCGTACTGACGGTGCCCTCGCTGTAGTTACCCGTCTCCTCGACGTTCCAACCTGCAGCCGTCAATTCCTCGGCAGTGCCTGCTGCCAGACCCGAGACGGTGCTGTTGTTGAGAACTCGAACGCTGATATTCGACGTGTCGACGCCGCTCGCGGAGCTGGAAGTCGTGGTCGTCGCAGTTCCCGAGGGACGCGACGTAGTGGTGGTATCGCCCGAAGCGGGTTGCGTCGTCGCTGCCGGCTTGGAAGTGGCAGATGCCGGTGCGGGGGCGCTCGTCGTGGCAGACGCCGAGGATTCGGTCTGCTCTGCTGCGGTGTTCTCGTCGCCCGATCCACCGTCGCTCGATCCACCCAGTGAGGCTGCTCCGAGACCGATGAACACGATCGCCAACGCGATCAACACCATGGCGATTGCGCGAAGCGGAGGTCCGGACGGCTGCTCTTTCGGGGTACTCACGATGTCGACCTTATCGCCAGTGTGTGGACAGCCCGATCATATGTACACGTGATTCAGGTGACCTCGAAGCCGAGGCGACGGGCGGCCCTGGCCTTCTGACGGCTGGCACGCAGACGACGCAGGCGCTTGACCAGCATGGGATCAGCCGCCAAGGATTCGGGGCGATCGACCAAGGCATTGAGAACCTGGTAGTAGCGGGTTGCCGACATGTCGAACAACTCCTTGATGGCTTCTTCCTTCGCACCGGCGTACTTCCACCACTGGCGCTCGAAGGAGAGGATGTCGTGCTCCCGGCGGGTGAGGCCGTCTTCGCCCACCTCGTGCATGCCTGCTGTATCTACTACCGAATCGTCGGCGCCAGTGCCTTCGGACTGGTTCCGACTACGCGCGGTTGCGCCGTCCATGTCACTCCTCGACTGCTGTGCTCGGCGTCAGCGAGACTCGTATGCCCGGTGTTCTTTTCCGACCGATATTCTCGCGGCCGTGAGTTTCCCGGTCCCCTGGCCCGAAGGTAACTCACAATTTCCCCCGCGGCCCACGTTCCGACCGAGCAACGAATTACATCGCTGTTCTTCAGCAACCATTGAACCATGATCGAGTGTGCGGGCCGTGATAACTGCGCGGGCGCGCCGCACTATCCTTGTCCGCATGGCTATCCTCCCCATCCGAATCGTCGGCGACCCGGTACTGCACAAGGCGACAGAGCCGGTCACTCAGTCTCCGGCCGAGATCGCCGAACTGATCGCAGACATGTACGAGACGATGGACGCCGCCAACGGCGTCGGTCTGGCGGCCAATCAGGTCGGCGTTTCACTCCGAGTCTTCGTCTACGACTGCCCCGGTGACGACCGCAGCAGCGAGCGTCGTCGCGGCGTCGTCGTGAACCCGGTACTCGAGACGTCCGAAATCCCCCAGACGATGCCCGACCCGGAAGAAGACTTCGAGGGTTGCCTTTCCGTTCCCGGCGAGCAGTTCCCGACGGGCCGCGCCGATTGGGCGAAGGTCACCGGCACCGACGCCGACGGCAACCCGATCGAGGTCGAGGGCACCGGATTCTTCGCACGGATGCTCCAGCACGAGACCGGGCATCTCGACGGTTTCCTCTACACGGACGTGCTGATCGGCCGCAACGCGCGCGCCGCCAAGAAGATCATCAAGCGTTCCGGTTGGGGCAAGCCCGGTCTGACATGGACGCCGGGCACCGTCGACGATCCGTTCGGTCACGACGACGACGATTACGAAGACTGAGAATTCCGCTCTGAACGGCAACATTTCGATCGGTAGCCGGGTGGTTTTGCGATACAAGCTCCCACCCGGCTATTCGCATCCCATGACCGACGTCATCGGCATCCTCGAGGGCGCCGATCCCATCGCCGTCCGCAGCGGCGACGGTCGGCTGGTCCAGGTCTCCGCCGATCAGGTGATTGCACTCAAGACTCTCTCGGCCCGCCCGATTCGCATCGGCGAGATTCGAAACCTCGAAACGGCTGCTGCTGCGGCGTGGCCGGGGGTCGAGCAGGCGTGGATCGACGGTTGGTTGCTGCGCGCCGGTCACGGTTTCACCGGCCGCGCCAATTCGGCTTTGCCGCTCGGTGGTGCGGGGACGGTTGCCGGCTTCGACGCGAGCACTCTCGAACGGATACGCCAGTGGTTCGGTGACCGCGGCCTGCCGACCCTGCTGCTCCTCCCCGATCGACTCGGCACCGCTCCGGACGGGTGGACCAGCGAGAAGGAAACCATCATGATGGCCGCCGATCTGGGCAATGTCACGCTGCCGCTCGGTCCTCCGGTCACCTCGTTCGCCGACCGCCCCGACCACAACTGGCTGTCGACGTACGACGCCCACGGAGATCCGGCGTACGTCGAGGCGGTCCTCACGGCTGTCGTGGGCAGTGCAACTTTCGGCGCGATCGGAAACACCGACACGACGCTTGCCATCGGGCGCGCTGCGCTCACCGAGGCACCCGATGGCAAGCGCTGGGTAGGACTGACCGGCATTCACGTCGCCCCTGAACACCGTCGTCACGGAATCGGGTCGCTGATCTGCGGAGATCTACTCTCCTGGGGTCGTCAGAACGGTGCGACGCACGCGTACCTCCAGGTTTCGGCGGAGAACTCCGCGGCGATCGCGCTCTACGAGCGGCTCGGATTCGTCGAACACCACCGCTACCGATACGCCACCGATCCTGTCGGCGGCTGACGCTAGGCTTGCCCTCGTGCGCATCGCTACTTGGAACGTCAACTCCGTCCGTGCCCGTACCGACAGGATCATCGACTGGCTCGGTCGATCCGACGTCGACGTCCTGGCAATGCAGGAAACCAAGTGCAAGGACGAGCAGTTTCCGTACGAACGCTTCAAGGAAATCGGCTACGAGGTCGCCCACGTCGGGTTGAGCCAGTGGAACGGTGTCGCCATCGCTTCCCGCGTCGGCTTGGACGACGTGCAGATCGGATTCGAGGATCAGCCAGGGTTCGACAAGGATCCCGATGCAGACCCGGTCCGCGAGGCACGTGCGATCGGTGCCACCTGTGGTGGTGTGCGGGTGTGGAGCCTGTACGTCCCCAACGGCCGTGAGCTGGAAGACCCGCATTACGCCTACAAGCTGGATTGGCTGGCCAAACTGCGCGACGACGCGGAGGGCTGGCTCAAGCAGGATCCCGACGCGCAGATCGCCCTGGTCGGTGACTGGAACGTCGCTCCTACGGACGACGACGTGTGGGATCCCGCTTTCTTCGAGGGCAAGACCCACACGTCGGAGCCGGAACGAGCTGCATTCACCGCCTTCACCGAGTCCGGGTTCGCGGACGTCGTTCGCCCGTACACCCCCGGTCCCGGCGTGTACACGTACTGGGACTACACGCAGCTTCGCTTCCCGAAGAAGCAGGGCATGCGAATCGACTTCATCCTCGGCTCTCCGGCATTCGCAGAGCGCGTCGAGGCGGCCGAGATCGATCGAAACGAGCGAAAAGGCAAGGGCGCCAGCGATCACGCTCCAGTGATCGTAAAGCTCGGGTGATCGTAAAGCTCGGAGCCTGATCGTCTGTTTGCAACCTCCGGCGGCTAGTCCTCGACGAGCAGTTCCAGATACTCGGGATGCTCGCCGAGGTACCGCTGAACATAGGTGCACACAGGCCGCACCGACCATTCACGTTCACGGGCGCAGTCCATCGCGAACTGCACGAGTACGGCTGCCAGTCCCTGCCCGCCGTACTCCTCCTTGACGACGGTATGCATGTACGCAACCACGTCGCCCGCTTCGGCTCCGCTCCCCGAAATCTCGTCCTCGTCGCGGTATCCGAGGATGCCGACCAACTCGTCGTCGGAGAGCAGTTCGAATCGTTCGTGCGACGGATTGTCCACGAGCGTGACTTCCGGTGAGGTTCCGGTTCTCGAGTTTTCGATGTCGTTCATTGCGGCGACCTCCACGGCACGATCTGCAACTGCGCGATCTGCGACTGCTGCGTTCGCACGCTCTCCATAACTGTGATCCATGCCACTCATAGAATCAGCTACCGACGACGYTGTCCCGGGTTCGACCAATTTTTGCACCGCGAACGACTCCACCGCAATCGCAGTGAAACGCTTTTTCGGGGTTGAGATAGAGTCGCCCGGTGCCGCTGTGACAGCGGGCACAAATTTCATACAACCACCACGGGGGCTCGCACCAGCGGGCTGAGAGGACGGCTAGGGCCGTCGACCGGATGAACCTGACCGGATAATGCCGGCGTAGGGAGCGCACCATGCAGGAGAAGTCTGTCCGTACGGCTGTTCACGCGACTGTCCACACCGCTGTGACAACCGGCCCGATCGAGGGCAGTAGCAAGCACTACGTCGAATCGGATTCTCTCCGGATCCCACTCCGACGCGTCACTCTCACCAATGGTGAGCATCTGGACCTGTACGACACGTCAGGTCCTTACACCGACACGGACGCCGACATCGACCTCGATGCAGGGCTCCCGACGACCAGGGACACCTGGGAACGCCCGGAAAGCAATCGGACGCAACTGGAATGCGCCCGAGACGGTGTGATCACCCCGGAGATGCGCTATTGCGCTGCACGCGAGGGCGTTTCAGCCGAACTGGTGCGTTCCGAGGTGGCTCGCGGGCGGGCGGTAATTCCCGCGAACCATCGCCACGGCGAGCTGGAGCCGATGATCATCGGCAAGAAGTTCGCCGTCAAGATCAACGCGAATATCGGGAACTCGGCCGTAACCTCCTCTGTTGCAGAGGAAGTCGAAAAGATGGTGTGGGCGATCCGCTGGGGCGCCGACACCATCATGGACCTGTCTACCGGCAAGGACATCCACCTGACCCGTGAATGGATTCTGCGCAACTCACCCGTACCGGTCGGCACGGTACCGATCTACCAGGCACTCGAGAAAGTCAACGGAGATGCCACTGCTCTGACATGGGAAATCTACCGCGACACGGTAATCGAGCAGTGCGAGCAGGGCGTCGACTACATGACCGTGCATGCCGGTGTAAGAATCGGTTACATCGCTCTGACTGCTGGTCGCGTCACGGGAATCGTCTCGCGCGGCGGCGCGATCATGGCCGCGTGGTGCATGCACCACAGGCAGGAATCGTTCCTCTACACCCACTTCGACGAACTGTGCGAGATCTTGCGCCGATACGACGTCACGTTCTCCCTCGGTGACGGGCTTCGACCGGGATCGATCGCCGACGCCAACGACGCCGCCCAATTCGCGGAGCTTCGCACTCTGGGAGAACTCACGAAGATTGCGAAATCCGCAGGAGTCCAGGTCATGATCGAGGGCCCCGGACACGTTCCCATGGACAAGATCGAGGAAAACGTCCGCCTGGAAGAAGAGCTCTGCGACGAGGCACCGTTCTACACCCTCGGACCGCTCGCTACCGATATCGCGCCGGCGTACGACCACATCACCTCCGCCATCGGTGCGGCGATGATCGCACGGGCGGGAACGGCGATGCTCTGTTACGTCACACCCAAGGAACACCTCGGCCTGCCCAACCGAGACGACGTGAAAACCGGTGTGATCACCTACAAGATCGCTGCCCATGCAGCAGACCTGGCAAAAGGGCACCCGAATGCACAGGCCCGCGACGACGCACTGTCCAAGGCGCGCTTCGAATTTCGCTGGTTGGACCAGTTCGCTTTGTCACTCGACCCGGACACCGCCAGGGAGTTCCACGACGAGACACTACCGGCCGAGCCCGCCAAGACCGCACATTTCTGCTCGATGTGCGGGCCGAAGTTCTGCTCGATGCGGATCTCGGCGGACGTACGTCAGTACGCGGAAATCCTGGAAGCGGAAATCCCGGAAACCGAGTCCATCCGGACCGAGCTGCCGTTTCCCCAGGTCCGGTCGGTAGGCTCGTCGTCGTGAAGCTGCTGCCCCTGACCCCCGCCGGACAGACCCCGATTCGGGCATTGACCATCGCCGGAACCGACTCCGGCGGCGGAGCCGGCATTCAAGCCGATTCCCGCACGATGGCGATGTGCGGAGTACACGCCTGTGTGGCCGTCGCCGCTGTGACGGTCCAGAATTCGGTGGGCGTCAGCGGATTCCACGAGATTCCGCCGGAGATCGTCGCCGACCAGGTGCGCGTCGTGGTCTCGGACATCGGCGTCGGCGCAGCGAAGACGGGAATGCTGGCCTCGACGACGATCATAGAAGCGGTAGCCGCAGTTGCCGCCGAGGTGGGGATCGGCCGCGACCGACCGATCCCGCTGGTGGTCGACCCCGTGTGCGCGTCGATGCACGGCGATCCACTGTTGCACGAAGAAGCTCTCGACGCGGTCCGCAACACCTTGATTCCGGCTGCCACGGTGGTCACTCCGAACCTCGACGAGGTTCGGTTGATCACCGGCATCGAGGTCGTCGACGACAAGAGCGCCCGCCAAGCGGCAGAAGCGTTGCATGCGCTCGGCGCTCAATGGTCCATCGTCAAGGGCGGCCACCTTCGTACTTCGGAGTTGTCCACCGATCTGTTGTTCGACGGCGACCGTTTCCTCGAATTCAGCAGTGCCCGGATCGACACCGGCAACGATCACGGCGGCGGAGACACGCTGGCCGCTGCGATCACTTGCGCTCTCACACATGGCTATTCCGTTCCGGACGCGGTGGCGTTCGGCAAAGAGTGGGTGACCAAGTGTCTCGAGGCGTCGTACGACCTTGGCGCGGGACATGGTCCGGTGTCCCCGCTCTGGCGGCTCCAGGTCTAGTGCGCTAGTTCCGGCGTACGCGCCAGATTCCCAGGTCGACGGGAACTCCGTTTGGCGTGGTCGCGAAGAACCCTCGTCGCCATGGCCGGATCGTGAGATCGAGATCCTCCAGGGTGCCGGCTTCGAGTTCCTCGAGAGTTGTCGCCGACATCATGACGTTGCCGTCGCCGCCCAAGCCCATCATCCGGGCGGCGATGGTCACGTCGACGCCGAGCCAGTCGTCGCCGATCTGGCGCGGGGTACCCGTGTGGAGGCCGACGCGCATGCGTGGGGTGTATCCGTCGAGGTCGACTTCCGCGAGTGCGTCCTGCGCGGTGAACACCGCCTTCAAAGCCGCATCCGGGCGAATGAACACGGCCATCAGACCGTCGCCCATCCGTTTGACGACGTGTCCGCCGTTGTCGGTGATCGGGGTTTCCACGGCCTGCGCCACGGCACGCAGGAGCGTCAGCGTGGCGCCGTCACCGGCTTCGAGCGACCAGGTGGAGAAGCCAACCAGATCGGTGAAGACGATGGTCAGTTCTTGATCACCGCGGCCGCGGCCCATCTTTTCCAGCGCCGCCTGCCACACCTGCAGTGCTCCGAGGCTCACTTCGCGAGTGGCTGCCGGCTTCTGATCGAGCAATCTGTCAGCGACGCGGGCCACGGCACGAGCACCGCCAGGACCTGCCAGCGAGAGCGGGTCTCCGAACCCGGGATCACCGGGTAGTGCCCGCCTCAGCCGTCGTAGCGCGTCGATGAGCTGCTGCCGACGGTTCAGTTCTGCCGCAGAGTTCAAGACGACGTCGACGACGCCTCGAACCGAGGAGGAAGGAGCACCTGTCGTGTCGGTGCCCTCCGGGGACAGATCAGCCATAACTCAAGCGTAACTCAGAGTTACAGACAGTGTGCTGCCGCCGTTCTCGCACAGTGGCCTCCTGGTCGCTCGCACAGTCGATCATTCGGTCAGTCGATCATTCGGTTCTGGCCTGCGTTCGAGCATCGCCGACGGGAACGCCGTTCGGCCCGCTCAAATCCTGGGCATACGTCGCAACTCCGAAGGCTACTGCAGAAGCGTTGGCCGCGAGCGCTTCGCGATCGATGTTCGCGAGGTTGTCCTGGGCACTGTGGTAGTTCGGGTCGAAGGTCTCCTCCGCTTCGCCGCCCCACTTCTCGGCCTGAGCCGGCGTCTTGCGTTCGTCCGCGCCGCTGAACACTCCGCCCGCCGGGATTCCGATCTCGATGAACGGGCCGTAGTCGGAACGCCCGTCGAAGTCCGTTCCGTCCGCCGCAATCCCTCGCCCGGCGAGAAAATCGACGAAGGTGCGCTCGATGCCCGCCGACCCCTCGGGCCCTGGCCCCTCCCCGACGGCATCCGAGTTGTCACCGTCGTAAGCCAGGTATCCGGCATTGGGCGAACCGAGCATGTCGAAATTCAGATACAGGGCGATGTCGGCCCGTTCCTGATCGCTCAGACCTTCCACGTAGCGGGTGGAGCCGACCAATCCCACTTCTTCCGCTCCCCAGAACGCGAAACGCACGGCATTCTCGATGCTCGGTGAGCTTCCCATCTGCAGCGCGGTTTCCAGCACGGCTGCGGTGCCGCTTCCGTTGTCGTTGATTCCGGGACCTTCCGGCACACTGTCCAGGTGGGCGCCCACGACAACCACGTTGTCGGTCGCGCCGGTCTTGGTCTGTGCAATCACGTTGCGCGACTTCGTCGTTTCCGTCGACGTGTCGAGAATCAGCGTGAGGTCTCCGGGCGCTACGGCAAGAGCCTCGCCCGACGCCTTGCTCACCCCGCCGGTCGGGATGCGGGCGTCTTCGGGTTCACCCAAGGTTGCCCCGCCCAGCATCGCGTCCTCGTTGTTGGCAACCAACAACGCTGCCGCGCCGCGGTCAGCGGCGATCTTCTGCTTGTCGCCGAACGGGCACACTCCGCGGGTGACCAGCACGATTGCACCATTCACGTCACGGCCGTCGTAGTCGGTGGCCTCGCAACCTGGTGTCTCGTCGGCGGGAATCACCACCAGGCGTGCCGTGATTCCGGTCGGTCCCGTGGAGGGGGAATATGTCAACGCCCGCACCGGAACATCGGAGCCGTCAGTAGCTTTCAGGGATTCGGTGCCGGGATCGAAGGAGCTGAAGTCGAATTCCGGGGTACTGACGTCGAAGCCCTTGTCTTCGAGCAGGTTTGCCACGTAGTCGACACTGGCGTCGTAGCCGGGGGTTCCGGCCGATCGATTGCCGTCGTTGTTACCGGCGATCTTCTCGAGTTGCTCCAGATGCCCGGTCACGGCGTCGACCGTGACGGTCTCGGCGAATGCCACCGGATCTGCCGGGACGGCTGCTTCACTTCCCGACGACGAGCATCCACTCACCACGAGTGCTCCAGCCATTCCGACCACAACCACACCGAAGAGTCTCATCTTCGGAGGATATCGGCCGGAGCACAGGAAAGGGACCCAGTACGAATGGTTTTTCGTACTGGGTCCCTACTCTGCTGTCACTCCGCGTTCTCGGTAGGTCTCCCGACAACACCTACCGAGGGAGCGACAAGATCAGGCGTCGCGACGATTCACGATGACAATACTTGCTCCGAAAATCACCAGAACGAAGGCCGCGAAGTAGATCAGGCTGCCCCAGGGTCCCCAGTGGAAATCAAGGCTTCCGCCGCCAGGGCTGAGGAAGTGGTTTGCATTCGCGAACGGCAGGAACGGGGTGATCTTCTCGCCGACACTGCCGAACAGTCCGAACAGGCTCTCGATGAGCAGCGGCCAGAGCAGGAGCAACGCAATAGCGCCCGCCGACTGGCGGATGATCGATCCGACGCCGACAGCAAGAATCACGCAGAGGAAGGCGTACACCGGGATGCCGTAAATCGCACGCCAGTCATCGCCGGTCGACAGGGTCAGGCCCGTGCTGGCCTCGGTACCGGCCATGGCTTTGGCCACCGCATAGGACCCGAAAGCGAGGACAAACGTCAGCACCGCGCCGAAGGCACCGATGAGGCCGGCTTTGGCGATGAGAACCGAGGCACGGTTCGGAACTGCCTGGAACGTGGTGCGGATGGTCCCGAAGCGGTACTCACTGGTGACCGCGAGGGCCGCCATGATCATGAGAACCATGATTCCGAAACCCGAGATGCCGGCCGTGGCAACGGCGGTGTCGAGGTCCGGTGCTCCCTGGACATCGGAGGACGTCAAAGCCGACTTGGCAACCGCGCCCATGATGGCCGCGAAGCCGAGTGCGAGCACCACGATGATGACCGAGCACCAGAGCGGCGACTTGGTCGTGGTGATCTTGATACGTTCAGCACTGAGAACAGCCATTACAGTGCACCTCCCATAGCCTGCTGTGTGTTTGCCTGCTGCGTATTTGCATGGTGTGCACCAGCACCCGGATCGATACCGGATGCGTGGTACTGGACATCGTCTCCGGTCAACTTCATGAACGCATCCTCGAGCGATCCCTGCTGGGACGCCAACTCGTACAACACGATTCCCTGCGAACCAGCCAAACCACCGATCACRTCAGTCGTCGAATCCACGACCACCAACGCCGGCGCAACACCGGAACCGTCCTCACGCACCGTCAACCCCTGCGAGAGCAACACACTGCGCAACGCATCGAGCTGAGGACTRCGCACSCGCACCGTCGACTCCGACGAACGATCCACGAACTCCGCGACCGTCGAATCCGARATCAACCGACCCCGGCCGATCACCACCAACTGCTCCGCCGTCAACGCCATCTCCGAGAGAAGGTGACTCGACACCAGCACCGTGCGGCCCTCGGCSGCCAACCGCTGCATGAACTTACGAATCCAGACGATGCCCTCCGGATCGAGACCGTTGACCGGCTCGTCGAACAACARCACCTTCGGATCRCCCAACAACGCACCCGCCAACCCGAGACGCTGCGACATACCGAGCGAGAACCCGCCGGCCTTCTTGCCCGCCACCTCGGACAATCCGACCAACCCGAGCACCTCGTC
>NZ_JBFUJN010000043.1:0-30719 GCF_056401335.1 Rhodococcus sp. P4_F3_2 | reverse complement strand
GTTCGATACGGTCGAGGAGGAGTTCGGGGGCATCGACGTCGTCGTCCATGCAGCCGGAATCATGATTCTCTCCACCGTCGCAGAACTGAACTTCGACGATTTCGATCGGATGCATCGGACCAACGTCCGAGGGACCTTCGTGGTCGACCAGCAGGCAGCCAGACGTGTCCGGMSCGGTGGTGCGATCAGATATCACGGTCAACGCCGTAGCCCCAGGCCCCACGGCCACCGATCTGTTCCTGGACGGGAAAGACGAAGCTACAGTGGAGAACCTGTCCAAGCTGGCTCCCCTGGAACGCCTCGGCACACCGGTGGACATCGCGGAGGCTGTCGCGTTCCTCGCCGGCCCGGCTCGCTGGGTGAACGGCCAGGTGATCTACGTGAACGGTGGCGTTGTTTAGTGTCGCTCCCAACGCATGCGCTGAAGCGATTCTCCTGAGCACTTCGCTGCGACGGAACCTGGCGCCGTCACGGTATCGTCGCGACCGACTCTGGCTGAGAATCAACTTCGGTTCGAGTCTGGTCGAGATTCAACCGTGCAATGAGAGCGTTCACAGTCGCTTGCCGGCCGGTCCCCGTTGGGTTCAGCGGGTTGGTGCTCATCGCCCCTTGCGAAAGATGCCAACCCAATGGGGCACACTTGGTGGGTTTCGCGCCCTGTTCACGAATGTGGACGGCTGTGCGGTGTGTACTTGTCGCCTCGATCTTTTGTCGTGCCGATGCGGTGGCCTGATCGGTTCGAGAGTGTGGTTTCGGTGGTGTTCAGGACTGCCGAGGCACTGTGCGGCGACTGATGTCGATCGGCGAGGCGCTCGCTTCCACGGTCTGGGGGTCATCTTTCGGGTCGAAGGGGTAGCCGGGTTCTGTCAGGGGGCGTGGGCATTGCCGCCAACCGGCTCAGTGCAGTGACGATCAGCGACGACCATGTCCCGTTCTTCGGCAGCTTGAGGTGGATGGGGCGCGCATGGGTCGAGATGCGTGCCGCGATCGAGAGTCCGAACCTGATCGAATGCGACACTCCTCGCTTGTGCAGCCAGGTCAGGTAGTTGTGGCTGGCTACGGCGCCGTCGGTGCGGACGAGGACCCGCTTTCCTGGCCAGGCAGTGTGCGAGTGAGGCAACTGTGCCAATGCTTTTTGTGTGACACCGATATGATCGGCGGCCGTGTTCGAGCCGGCGTTGCCTGGCCGAAGCAGTGCCGCGACGGGTTCGCCGGTCCCGTCGGAACCGTGGTCGGCGAACGCCAGCCGGGGATGAAATCCGAATCCGCGCTTGTAGGTCGGAGCTGCAGATTGCTTCTCCGAGTGGGCGGTGACGAGGGTCGCGTCGAGGTCGATGACGATCGGGTTCTTGCGATGATGTCGATTGCGGTCAGCACTGCGGGTGCATCGGCAAACAGTGCGGCGATCAGGCGGCACACGGTGGGATCGAAGGGTACTTTTCCGAACACGGCGGTGTTCGCGCAGGTGGCGATGTCGGCGAGGCAGTCGCCGCCCAATGCCAGCGACACGCGAGGTCGGTGACGATCTACCCGGGGTCGAACTGCGGCAACGGTTTCCGCCACGACGACAAGCTGTGCGAATGACCCCGGTCCCGGCGGCATCGACAGACAAGGCGGGTTACGACGACGTAGTGCTTTTCTTTCGAGTGACTTTTCACGTGCTCAGCAGGCTGTTGCCTGCCGTGGTCGTCAATGGCGTTCCGTCCTGACTGTTGCCGAATGTGGCAGGGGCCTGGCGCTACGACGAGTCGCTTGTCTATCGATCACCCAATTTGCACAAAGATGATGTCAGTTTTACTGTAGGCTGAGGGGACGTCGACGTTCTTGGGTTGTTCAGCTCCAGCACATGAGTGCGCCAGAGCGATCAAGTGCCGCGGTGGCCGGCCCGACAGTGCGAATTTAGGTCGCAGTCTGCCCTTGGCGTGCTTCTGACATGTTCGGATTTTGTTCGACAACAATGATTTTGGAGTCAATCGATGAACAGCAGCCCCGTCTTGATCGACCGAGTAGGTAATACTGTCATCTGGACGCTGAATAGTCCTGACGCTCGTAATCCCATCTCCGAGCCCGGGACCATCGCGGCCCTCGAGGATGCGGTCTTCGCCGCCAACGCGGATCCGGAACTCCGTGTCGCAATTCTTACCGGCGCCGGATCTGCTTTTTCGTCCGGCGGGAACATCAAACATATGCGCGACAAGGACGGGATGTTTCGTGGCAGCCCCGCCGAACTACGGCAGGGTTATCGACAGGGTATCCAGCGCATCCCGAAAGCGTTGTACAACTGCGAGATTCCTACGATCGCGGCAGTAAATGGCGCTGCGATCGGGGCAGGTTGCGACCTGGCGATGATGTGTGATCTACGCATCGCCTCAACATCGGCCAAATTTGCGGAGAGCTTCGTAAAGGTTGGAATCATTCCCGGTGACGGTGGTGCGTGGCTTTTGCCGCGTGCGATCGGCATGGCTCGAGCCAGCGAGATGGCGTTCACCGGAGAAGCAATCGATGCTGCTACGGCACTCGAGTGGGGCATGGTGTCCGCAGTGGTCGACCCTGAGGCGCTCCTTCGGGAGGCACACGCTCTCGCCGACCGAGTCTCTGCCAATCCGCCGCATGTGTTGCGCATGACCAAGAAACTCTTGCGAGAGGGGCAGCATCAGTCGTTGGAGAGTTTGCTTGAGCTGTCCGCTGCGATGCAAGCCATCGCGCATTTCACCGAGGATCATCACGAGGCGGTCGGTGCTTTGATCGACGGTCGTGACCCAATCTTCAACGGGCGATGATCGCCGTGGTAGTCGCACGTTTGGCGCGATACTGCATGAATCTCCTACATGGCACGCGCGCCACCCGCGCGGATACGCTCGGCCCGGAGGCGTGTCGAATCGACAACCCAATTCTGTAAGGCGACATCAGGCTGGCTCAGCGTCGGCGTATTGTCGCTCCGCTCTCATTCTTGTTTCCGAGTGCCCGAATCGACCGGTTAGCAGGTCTAGATGTTGCGGGTATGGACGTTGTTGAGCCGGTACGTGGCGGCCCCGTTCATGAATTCCCTTTACCGTAAACGACAGTCGCGTACTCCACGTTCGTACAGTCACTTAGGAGAGTGCAATGACTTCACCGCACGACACCGATTCGTCCGAAGAGGCTCGCGGTCCAGACTCCATGACGCGCCGCACATTCGTGGGTACCTCGATCGCTGCAGGTGGCGCGATCGTGGCCGTATCTTTGTTAAACAGCTGCTCGAACGACTCGGAAGCCCCGGTAGCCGCATCGGGCACCTCGGCAGTCCGGTTGACAGTGAACGGTTCGGAACGTGAACTGGCCGTAGACAATCGCACCTCCCTGCTCGATATGCTGCGGGAGCACACGGAACTGACAGGAACGAAGAAGGGCTGCGACCAGGGCGCGTGCGGCGCTTGCACTGTTCTGTCGGGTGGGCAGAGGGTGTTGTCCTGCCTGGTGCTTGCCGTTCAATCGAATGGTTCCGATATCACAACCATCGAGGGTCTCGAGACCAACGGCCAATTACATCCGCTGCAGCAAGCATTCATCGACGAGGACGGCTTTCAGTGCGGATTTTGCACCTCCGGCCAGATTCTCTCAGGAATCGGCTGTATCCGTGAAGGTCACGCCGGCTCGCCCGAAGAGATTCGAGAATCCATGAGCGGCAACATCTGTCGATGCGGCGCATACACCAACATCGTCACCGCCATCTCCCGCGTGGCTGCAGAGGGAGGTGTGTGAACCATGTTTCCTTTCCAGTACGACACGGCTGCCGATGAAGCAGCAGCACTGGACGCAGCCGGCGGCGGAGCTCGTTATCTGGCCGGAGGGACCACCCTCGTCGACCTGATGCGTCAGACCGTCGAACGGCCCTCCCGAGTGGTCGATATCAACGCGCTGCCCTACCGCGACATCGAACTCGACTCGAATCGCCTGTACATCGGTGCCCTCGCTCGTATGTCCCAGGTTTCGGCCAATATGCAAGTGCAGGAACAGTTTCCGATGCTCGCCCAGGCGCTGGATCTCAGTGCCTCGGCGCAGCTGCGCAACATGGCTTCCATCGGCGGTAATCTGCTGCAGCGGCCACGTTGCCTGTACTTCCGCGACGTCAACGCCAATTGCAACCGTCGTGTACCCGGATCCGGTTGCGCTGCAATCGATGGCCGCAACCGCACATTGGCGATCTTAGGTACCAGCACGGAATGCGTGGCAACCCACCCGTCCGATCTTGCCGTCGCGCTGACCGCGCTCGACGCCACGATCGTCACCCGAGATCGAGACGGAGAGCGGACGATCCCGATCGCAGACTTCTTCAGGTTGCCCGCAGACACACCCGACCGCGAGAACAACCTCGCACCTGGAGCACTCATCACCGCCGTCGAGATCCCGGTCCGCCCTGACACCAGACGATCCGGGTACCTGAAGGTGCGTGACCGCTCGTCCTACGAATTCGCGCTGTGTTCGGCTGCGGTCGCGCTCGACATCAGCGGCGGTACCGTCCGTTCGGCGAGGGTCGCTGCCGGCGGAGTCGGCACGGTACCGTGGCGCCTGACCGGCGTCGAGGAACGACTCGTCGGTCAGAGGCCGAGCCCCGAGTTGTGGACTACCGCGGCAGACGCTGCGGCGGAAGGCGCGCAACCCCTCTCCGAGAACGGATTCAAGGTGATACTGCTCCAACGCACCGTCCGACGTCAGCTCTCCAGAGTGGCGGCCCTGTCGTGACCACCCCACTGAGTGCGAGACTGTCCGGTCAACCCCTCACCCGCGTCGACGGCCGTCTCAAGGTCACCGGAGCCGCGCTCTACGCTGCCGACAACCCGGTGCCGGACCATCTGCACGCAGTCCTGGTGTGCAGCACGGTTTCTCGAGCGATCGTCGCATCGATGGACACGGGAATCGCCAGTAGTCATCCCGACGTGGTCAGTGTGATCACCGACTTCCCTGGTATCGATCTGCCCTACGACATCTCTCAAGTCAACTTCTTCGGCCAACCGTTGGCGGTGGTCGTCGCGAACACCTTCGAGGCCGCGACCCACGGTGCGACGCTGGTGTCCGTTCAGTACACCAAAGAAGCCCAGAGCACCAATCTCGACGATGCGGCAGAAGCGGGCCGCGAACCCAGTAGAATGGGCCCCTCGTACTTCCGCGGCGACGCGGACACCGCGCTCCGAAACGCACCTGTCGTCGTTGACCGCCAATACTCTATCGCGCGTCACTATCACAACCCGATAGAGATCTCCGCGACTATCGCGTCGTGGGACGGCGATCGTTTGACGGTGTGGGACAAGGTGCAAGGAGTACACGACTGCAGAGCCGCTTACGGTCGCGCATTCGGACTTCCTGCCGAGAATATCCACGTCATTTCCCCTTTCGTGGGTGGCGCATTCGGTAACGCTTGCGCAACCTGGCCGCATCAGCTGCTCGCGGCGGAGGTCGCGCGTCAGCTGCGTCGCCCGGTGAAGCTGTCACTGACGCGACCCCAGATGTACGCCGCGATCGGCTACCGCCCCACTAGCCGTCAACGCCTGGCTCTGGGCACCGATCGTGACGGAAGATTTCTTGCCACCGTGCACGAGAGCGAAATTGAGGTATCGCGCTACGGGGGCTACGAAGACCTTCCCACGGAAGGGACAAGACTGATGTACGCGTCGCCAGCGTACAAGTCTGCGGCCAGCGTAGTACCTCTCGATACCAGCGAACCGACGTGGATGCGGGGACCTGGAGCCGTCACCGGCGCGTTCGCGCTCGAGTGCGCAATCGATGAAGTCGCAGAGCAGCTTCGGCTCGATCCTATGGAGGTTCGGTTCAGAAATGAGCCTGCCGTCGACCAGACCAATGGAACCCCGTTCTCCACGCGCAGACTTACCGAGTGTTTCCGCCGAGGTGCCGATACGTTCGGGTGGTCTCGACGCAGCCCAACTCCCGGAGCCGTACGCGATGGAGACCAGCTCATCGGCATGGGTACCGCATCCGCGCTTTATCACACGCTCCGCTCAGCGTCCTCTGCGACGGCGCGTGTGAACGCCGACGGAACCGCCGAAATCTTCTCCGCTGCAAGCGATATCGGCCCTGGTACCTACACAGCGATGACTCAGTTGGCCGCAGACGCGCTCGGCTTGCCTCTCGACCGGGTCACCTTCTCCCTCGGCGACAGTAACTACCCGGAGGCCGCAGCCCAATACGGGTCGCAAGTTATGGCAAGCATTGGCTCCAGCATCGAGATCACCGCGAGCATGCTGCGTGACCGCATCATTAGAACTGCAGTTCTCGATCCCTCATCTCCCCTCAATGGCGTTCGCCCAGAGGACATCGACATCGTCGACGGGCGGATGGAACTTCGCGGCGACCCCGCTCGCGGAGAAACCTACCGAGACTTGTTGCGCCGCCGCGGCGAACCGAGCATCGAAGCGTCTGAGACCTACACTCCCGAAGACGTAAGTGCCCGCTACTCCACGCACGCATACGGAGCAGTGTTCGCCGAGGTGGCGGTGGACGAACTGCTCGGAACCGTGAGGGTGCGACGAATGTACGCCGTGTACGACGCCGGCCGAATCATCAACCCCAGGATGGCGCACAGCCAAGCCATCGGCGGCATGGTACAAGGAATCGGAATGGCCCTGCTCGAGTCCGCAGAAATCGACTACCGCGACGGACGTCTGGTCAACGCGAACCTTTCCGACTACCTCGTACCGGTCAACGCCGACGTGCCCGTTCTGGACGCTGCGTATCTTGACGCCCGCGACGATATCTCCAATCCCATCGGCGTCAAAGGCCTGGGCGAAGTGGTCATGGTGGGCGTTCCCGCAGCGATCGCCAACGCTGTCTACAACGCTACGGGACGCAGGGTTAACGATCTTCCCATCACCATCGAAAGCATGCTGTAAATGGCGGGACGCCGGGTTTGGGCCGAACTCGGCGTCACGCGAGAGCAACGGCCTATCGCGCCGAATTTGAGGCTGCTACGGCCGAGCGGATCATCGCCGAGCCCGGCGTACGCTGAACCGTCCTGGATCTGGTGGAGACCTGGTTCAGGACGGTTCGTGGTCGGAGATGGCGTTCACGCAATATCGTGGCGTGAGCTATGAACTTTCCATTCGACTCCACCGTCGACGGCAAAGCGATCAAGATCGCGTCGATCATCGACGAACGCACCCGGCAGTAACTACTTACCATCACGAGCGGTCGATCACCGCGCAGCGGTTGACCGACGAATTGGACAATACGTTCGCGCTGTGTGGCCGACCACCTCAAGTGTTGCGGATGGTCAGCGGACCGGAGTTCATGTCGCATGTGCTGCAACAGTTCTGCCGCGTGCGAGTCAGTTATCCTGCTTCCCGCCGGGGACGCCGTGGAACAACTGGCACACTACATCGGCACGACGAAAGACCGAGGCTAGGTCGACGCACCCCCGAGCAAGCACACACCGCACAGCTGTCCACACTCGTGGACAGCGTCAACTCACGCGAGACGGCTACTACGAACAACACCCACCTGTCTGAGGCAGGTTGACAACTACCGTTCGCAAGTCGAAATATCTCCAGATCAGGGCATCTTCCGTTCAATTTGACACGCGGTATTGACCTTCCGGCATGAAAGCGCAGGCTAGACAACCGCATTCAACGTAGTGTGCGTGTCGACGCTACCTCCGCGCTGTCGATGGATGGGTCCGTCCAGATGGCGCAGCCTCTTGCCTGACGCGCTACTTCGGTCCGCTATCAGGTGCGCCAGAATCGAGATGGCGGTCTCCTCGGGGGACTGTGCATCCAGATCGAGTCCGAGGGGTGAGTTCACGCGCGCAAGGACATGCTCGGAAAGCCCTGTCGCTCGCAATCGTTCGAGGCGCTCTGAGTGTGTCCGCCGAGAACCGAGCGCACCCACGAAAGCAAGATCGTCCATCTCCAGAGCAGCCACCAACATCGGGACGTCGAACTTACTGTCGTGCGTCATGACGCAGACAACCGTGCGAGAGTCGAGTCTGCCGGCGGAGTGTTCGGCCTTCAAATATCGGTGCGGCCAGTCGACCACTACCTCGTGCACGTCCGGGAAGCGCTCGGTGGTTGCGAAGACAGGTCTGGCATCTACAACGGTCACCCGATACCCGAGCAGTGTGGCAGATGCGCCCAGCGCTCGAACGAAATCGTTCGCGCCGGCCAAGACCATCCGCGGCGGAGGCCGATAGGTGTGGACGAATGCGGGGACGCCGTCATCTGCTCCCGCGACGATGCCGGTCGATCCCGATTTGCGCAAAGCGAGGGCACGCGAAAGGAATTCGCTCGCCCGCCCGTTCTCTTCCGGCATCTCTGGGTCGTCGATCACGAAATGCTGCGGCTCATCGTTCAGCACCGTGACCAGAGCGAACTGTTGGTCCTGGTCGCGAGCCGCGATCAATCCATCGATCAACTGTCGTTGCGAAGGGTCGACTCGCTCGATGAACACTTCGATCTCGCCACCGCACGGAAGTCCAATTTCGATTGCGTCAGGATCGGAATAGCCGAATAACTCCCGCGCGGATATCCCGGTCCTGATGACCTCAAGCGCAGTACCGATCACGACGGATTCGACACAGCCTGCCGACAACGATCCCAGCGGTTCTCCGTCGGCGGTCACGACCATGCTGGCTCCGACGGCGCGCGGTCCCGCCCCGGATGTTCCTATCACACGTGCCAACGCGACGGGCGAGGTCTCCAGGAGACTGCTGATGTCGCCGAGCAATTCGTACATTTAGGACCCTTCCCGACCGCGGCGCGAATGGGCTCTCGGATTTCGAGACCGCGTGCGATGTAGTGATGTAGTACGGAGTTCGCGGATGCCGCTATGCGGATACAGGAACGACAAGCGCGACGGCGCGACGTTGGCTCGATGATACGCCGCAATGATGGCCCCCAATGAGACCTGCACGTAGAGGGGTTCCCTGACCTGGGATTGAAGTAGGCGGGCTGGCCCTTCCCGGCAGGGCGGCACCAAACTTGGAACCATTTGCTCAGTGTTCAGGGGATGATGTCTAGGTCGCATGCAACCTCGTAAGTCAACAATCCGGCCCGACAAGCATTTGCGCCACCTCAGCTTTGAACTGCGTGCTGAACCCTCAACGCATCTCGATCGATACGGGTCCTCTCGATAACGAGAGTGGCCGCGCAAGTCCATTCGCACCCTCCATCTAATAGTTAGCTCAACTTACAAGTTTCGGTTGTGCGCTTCCCGAACCCGGATAGTGCCTTTCTGCTTTGTAGAGATTGCGAGCGTGTTCATTCCGACTCGGTGCCACTCATCCGGTTATCTCGCTAGCGCGGCCTTAAATTCCCTCCGCCGTCGGTGGAGGATCGGCTCGGTGTAACCGTTAGGCTGTCGGATGCCTTCAAGGATCAGTTCTTTTGCTGCCTGAAAGGCGATGCTGTCGTCGAAGTTTGGAGCCATCGGGAGGTAATCCGGGTCGGCCTCGTTCTGGTGATCAACGATCGGTGCCATTCGCTCCAAGCTGGCAATCACGTCGGCTGTGGATACGATGTCGTGTCGAATCCAGTTGGCGAGGTGCTGGCTTGAAATGCGTAGCGTGGCTCGGTCCTCCATGAGCGCTACGTCGTGAATATCGAGAACTTTAGAGCAGCCGATACCTGCGTTGATCCATCTCACGACGTAACCGAGAATGGATTGGCAATTGTTGTCGATTTCTTCCTTGCGATCGGCGTCAGACCAATCAGTGTTCGGTGCAAGTGGAATCATCAGGATGTCGTCGATCTGGGCGCGCCAATTGCCGAGCAGATTCTTTTGAATGGAAGAGACATCGACTTGGTGGTAGTGCGTAGCGTGCAGTGTGGCACCGGTTGGGGACGGCACCCATGCGGTGTTGGCGCCGGCCAAGGGGTGGTTGATCTTCTGCTCGAGCATCTCGGCCATCTGTTCGGTCATAGCCCACATTCCCTTGCCGATCTGACCTCTGCCTGCAAGGCCGGCGTCGAGCCCACGATCTACGTTCCAGTCTTCATATGCGGTAATCCACTTTTGTGCCTTCATTTCCGTCTTGCGGACCATGGGGCCAGCTTCCATGGAGGTGTGGATTTCGTCGCCGGTGCGGTCTAAGAATCCTGTATTGATGAAAACTACGCGTTCGCTGGCCTTCTCGATGCATGCAAGGAGATTGACGGTTGTGCGGCGTTCCTCGTCCATAATGCCGAGTTTCAAGGTGTTCGCAGGCAGTTTGAGTAGCTCCTCGACCCGGCCGAACAGCTCGGTGGTGAACGAAACCTCGTCGGGGCCGTGCTGTTTAGGTTTGACGATGTAGATTGCGCCGGTTCTACTATTTGCGAGCGGGCCGGCGTTTTTACTGATACTCAGACCGGGCAAAGCGCACAGGCTTGTCAGCACAGCATCGAGGATGCCCTCGTAGATCTCGGTTCCGTCGAGTTCGAGCACCGCCGGAGTAGTCATCAGGTGTCCGACGTTGCGCACGAACAGCAAGGACCTACCGTGCAGGGTGACGTCATTTCCGTCGGGTGCGGTATAGGTTCTGTCGGTGTTGAGTTTCCTGGTAACCGACTTCCCACCTCCGCAAATTTCCTGGGTGAGATCGCCACGGTTCAGCCCCAACCAGTTGCGGTAGCCCCTCACCTTGTCGTCTGCGTCGACCGCCGCGACGGAATCCTCGAAGTCGACGATCGTGGTGATCGCCGATTCGAGGACTACGTCCTTGATGTCGGCGGCGTCGGTCTTTCCGATTGGGGAGGCGGCATCGAACTGGATCTCGATGTGTAGTCCATTGTTCCGTAGTAGGATTTTCTCTGGTTGGCGCTTTCCGCCGACGTAGCCGACGAACTTGTCCGGCTGCTTGAGCGCCGTGCGGGAGCCATCGCGTAGTCGAACACTTAATCCGCCGCCGTCGATCCAATAGGACGTGGAGTCGGTGTGCGAGCCAGTGATCAGTGGCACCGCAGAATCGAGGAACTTCCGCGACCATGCGATGACCTTGTCGCCACGCGGTTTGTCGTAGACGGTGCTGGCAGCGACACCTATCCCCTCGGCGATTGCATCCGTGCCGTAGAGGGCGTCGTATAGCGACCCCCACCGAGCGTTAGCTGCATTGAGCGCGAAGCGGGCATTGAGGATAGGGACGACGAGTTGAGGGCCTGCGGTGACGGCGACTTCGTCATCGACATTGTTGGTCATAACCCGGCATTGAGTGGGTTGGGGGACGATATAACCGATCTGCTCGAGGAATGCCTTGTACTCGGCATGGTCGAAGGGATTGCCCGCGTGTGTGCGGTGCCAGTCGTCAATGCGAGTCTGGAGTTCCACCCGTGTCTCGAGTAGTGTGCGGTTCTTCGGTGTCAAGTCGTGCACGATTTCGGTTGCGCCGGCCCAGAAGGCTTCGACGCTGACACCGGAGCCGGGAAGAGCTTCGTTCTCCACAAAGTTGTACAGGACACTTGCGACTTGGAGGCCGCCGGCTTGAACTCGATCAGCCATAATCTCCCTCATTCTTCTCCGTTGTATTTCGTCCAGGGGAATCCGTTTTTGGTCATCCAACGTCGTGTGAGACCGCACCGACTCGCGGGGACGGATGCCACGTTGCCGCGATTCGTCGGCTATCCCGCTCGGCTCTGTCGCGCGTTCAGCTCTGATACCGGTGGATACTGCTGGGTCGTCGACAGTTCTGAGCCGAGTTATCTCAAATGACAGTTCCTGGATTCAGGATTCCATTCGGGTCGAGTGCTGACTTGATGCGACGGGTGAGTTCCATGACATCTCCGCCGATCTGGTTTGGCAGCCAGGCCTTCTTCAAGCGGCCGACTCCATGCTCTCCGGTAATCGTGCCGCCAAGGGAGATTGCGAGATCCATAATTTCACCGAACGCCAGGTTCGCACGCGATGTCTGTTCCGGGTCGGCGGCATCGTGCACGATCAGTGGGTGGGTGTTGCCGTCTCCGGCGTGAGCGATGACTGCGACGAGCAGTTTACGCCGGGTGGCGATGGCTTCAATGCCCTGTATCAGAGCGGGCAAGGCCGGAAGTGGAACGCCGACGTCCTCGAGGAGGAGGTCACCAAGTCGCTCGACTGCAGGAATCGCGAAACGTCTTGCTGCAGTGAATGCTTCGCCCTCGTCGTGATCATCGGTAGTGAAGACGTCGGAGGCATTGTTGTCAGTGAACACCTTGGCCATGAACTCGATTTCCCGTGCTCGGTCTTCGCCGGGGGAGTCCGATTGGGCAATCAACATGGCGTTTGCGTTGAGATCGAGACCCATCTTCAGGCCGCTTTCGACGGCGCCAATGGCGGCGCGGTCCATAAACTCCAGCATGGCGGGTCTCATCGTTCGAGTGATGTCCAAGATTGTGTTCGTCGCATCCTGCACTGTCGCGAATGACCCGACCACCGTACTGACTGGATTCTGCGCGGGAAGAAGGCGAATGGTGACCTCTGTGATGATTCCGAGTATTCCCTCACTGCCGACGAATAACTTCGTCAGCGACAATCCCGCGGAGTCCTTCAGGCGTGGACCACCAAGTCGGACGGTAGTTCCGTCGGCCAGGACGACTTCAAGGCCGAGTATGTAATCAGTGGTGACGCCGTATTTGACGCAGCAGAGTCCGCCGGCGTTGGTTGCAGCGTTGCCGCCGATCGAACACATTTCGTATGACGACGGGTCGGGCGGATACCACAGACCGTGCTCTGCGACAGCGCGTTTAACTTCCACATTGAGTAGCCCAGGTTGTACGACGGCGGTACGGGTCGCTGGGTCGATCGCTATATCGCGCATCATTTCGGTAGTCAAGACGATTCCGCCATCGACGGCGGTTGCCCCACCGGACAAACCCGATCCAGCCCCCCGGGGAACGACGGGAATATGGTGCGTTGTCGCCCAACGCATTACCGACTGCACATCCTCGGTGGAGGTCGCACGCACGACGGCAAGCGGTCGCCCGGCGTTGGGATCGCGAGCCCAGTCACGTCGGTAGCTTTCCGTCACATCAGGATCAGTGAGGACTATCGTATTTGGAATCTGCGCCTGCAGTTCGCTCAAATGTCGTTCTGTCACAATCATTGTCAAGATGATCCTTAGGTCGGTGCCTGCTGGTTCGGTCGACGCTCGAGATACTCACTGATACTGGGCAGTAATCGCTATTTACTGTTCAGCGAATCTTTGGGTGAATTTTCTGAGCTATCGTCATTCAAATCGTCGGTGGCGCAGAAGATATGGTGATCTATCGACAAACGCATCGCCGCGTTCGGTGACGCGAGATTCACCCGATCTAATGGGCGTGGCTGGGCCCCAACGTATCCAATCGTGCGGTGGACGATGTGGCTGCTTCGTTTTCGTTTCGCCGGCCCGGGTGAATGGTGAGGGCGGCAACCGCTGCGACAACGACCACGCCGCCGGCGGCCAGGTAGAGCTGAGTTGGTGTCCATCCGGCGTCGATCAAAGTTCCGACCACCAGTGGCGATGCAATGGCAGCAGTGCGGCCGACTCCGACGGCGTTGCCCACCCCGGTTGCTCGAATCGATGCCGGGTACGTCAATGCGGCCGCGGCGAGTAGGACAGCAATCCCGCCACTGATACACATTCCCATCAACAGGCCGCCGACCAGGGCGAGCCACAAGGTCGAGAGTGTCAAAGGGAAAAGCACAAGGAGGACTGCGGTCGAGAAGATGGCTGCGAAGAGGACGCGTTCGATCGAGAATCGGGTCGAGGCAGATCCGAACAGCAACGTACCCAGGACGCCACCGGCACTAAGTACAAGCCCACCCGTCAACCCACTATTCTGTGACATTCCTGCTTCAATTAGTAGCCTGGGGCTCCAGCTCGTGACGAAGTAGTAGACGAACAGCATGACCAGAAACATCAGCCACACTGTAAGTGTCGAACGGCGGTATGGAGCTGATAACAGAGCTGTAAAACGTCCGCCGCCCTCGACCGCTGACGACTGTCGTTCAGGCATTGCGGTAAGAGGCTGTAGCCCCATGCGACGGTTGAGTACATTGAGTCGGCGCAATGCATCCGCACTGCCGTCGGTGACAAGAAAATCTACTGATTCGGGTAGTCGCCAAATGACCACTATCAGGCAGCTGGCAGAGAGGCCGGCGCCTACGAAGAATACCGATCGCCATCCGAGGTGGTCAATCATCAGGACTGAGGCCAATCCGCCAAGTGTGGCTCCGAGGGTGAAACCGGTCGTTTGGAGGCTGACAGCCAACCCGCGCCAGCGTGGTGAGGAGTATTCGCTGGCAAGGACATTGGTGCAGGAGAGCAGTCCTCCGATACCGAGACCAGTCACCAGTCGAAGGACCCCGAGTTCCACAGCGTTTTGCGAGAATCCTGAGAGTGTCATGCCCACTGTCGCAATGGAAATGCATAACAAGACCAATTTGCGACGGCCGATCCGGTCACCCCATGGTGCAATGAACAAGGCGCCGATTGCCATGCCGAGTAGGCCAGAACTCAGTAACAGTCCCAGTTGTGAGCTGGTGATGTTCCATTCCGCCCTCACTGAATTCGCGGTGTAGCTCATCACCAGGATGTCGAAGCCGTCGATCATGTTGAGCACTACGCAGATGCCAATGGCGGTCCAGTGGAACGACGACATCCGCTCGACACCGGTTTCAAGACTGTTTTTTTCGGTCATGTTTTCTCCAAGGAAGGAACTCGCCGAGCTGTGCGCAGTTCGATTCTGAAGGATTCGACGGGGCTACAGATGCGAGATCGGGCATGAGAAGCAGATCGCTTGTCGGTGCTCGCCGAGATCCGGCGTAAGTCCGGATTCTGCAGGCATTGGCAGCGCCTCAAGGCTGGGATTGAGACGTGCGTGTCCTGAAGCCGGAAAAGTGCCGTCACGCTTCGCCGTCGACTGGCTGCCGGTCGCGTCGGGCTTGTGAGCACCTGGGCCACAACAAATGTGCGGTGGCGCTAGTTGTGGTGATGTGTTCTCGCAGATGGCGTCGCAGTAGGTGCTCCGCCGATCGTTAATGTGAAAGCGAACTCACTTTAGTGTAAATGTGAAGCAGGCCATAGTCAACAGATGGTTTCCGTGGCGCGTTGCGACGCCACGTTGGTCGGCGGGCAATTGCTTCCTTGCGCAAAGCTGGGCGTGCGCAGGCGGGCCGGCTTCTTGGAATTGGCGATACTGGGCTCAAGATGATCGATTTGTGGAAAGTCGGCAGCCTGATCGTCTGGAACGCAACACGTTTCGAGGTGTGCGAGCTCGGAATCTGCTTGACGTGTCGCCCGTACTTAAATTAAAGTAAACTCACTTTCAGTTTTGGAACAGGGCGAACGACGGTTCGCGGCCAGGATGGTGGGCGTTTACCTGTGTGGACCGCCTGTGCCATCCAACTGAAGTTGCCGGTAGGAACGAGATAGCACCGAGTCGAACGAGGGCCTTGATGAAACACACGATGCAAGACACGCCACTGACGTTGGCGCTCCTGTTCCGGCGGGCGGAGCGTCTTTTCGGACACAAACGCATTCAGGTAGCGGGGCCGACTTCTGTTGAAACCACCACGTACAGCGAGTGGGCAACGGGCACCCGCAAACTAATCGGCGTGTTGGATGCACTGCAGGTGCCGCTGGGTGCGAGAGTCGCGACATTCTCCTGGAACAACCGTGACCACCTCGCGCTCAGCTTCGCAGTTCCAGGTTCGGGGCGCGTTTTTCACGCACTGAACTTCCGGCTGACCGACGAGCAGCTAAGTTTCGTTGTCAACGACGCGGAAGACGATGTGATCTTCGTGGATCGGTCGCTATTGCCTCGACTTGCGCCACAGTTGCCCACCTTCAAATCCGTTCGACACGTCGTCGTCGTCGACGATGTACCTGCGACTGAGTTGGACATACCTTCGATCCCGGAACACATAACTGTTTCGGAGATGGCCGATCTGTGCGCGACTGCCGTCGAGGTAGATCCATGCGTGAATGATGAAAATGCCGCGGCTGCAATCTGTTATACGAGCGGCACCACTGGAAATCCCAAGGGGGTCGTGTACTCGCACCGAGCCATGTGGCTCCACGCGATGGCGCTCCTGCAAGTCGACACGACCGGAATCAACGAACGCGATGCGGTCCTACTGTTGGTGCCGTTCTTCCACGCCAACGCGTGGGGGTTGGGGTACGCAGCAGTGGCTGCGGGGTCGGATCTTGTGTTGCCTGGCCGGGATCTGTCAGGACCCGTGATCGCCGAGCTAATCGAAGTCTGCGGGGTGACTATCTCTACAGCAGTTCCCGCTGTGTGGTCTCGAATCTTGCCAGAACTCCGAGGGCGGGACGTGTCGTCCCTCCGGATGCTGTGCTCGGGAGGAAGTGCTGTGCCGGCGCGGTTGACAGAACTGTGCCGATCGCTCACCGGCCAGCCGATCATGCAGGTGTGGGGAATGACGGAGATGATCTCCTTCGCCTCGATGGCTAGAACCCGCCCGCATAACGACAGCGGTAGCGCAGTCGAGTCTGCCAAAATTGCGTCCTCGCAGGGTATCCCGGTTCCTGGAGTCGAGTTTCGTATCGTGAAGGAAGGGACTGAGGACGAGCTGCTGTGGGACGGCGTCGCAGCGGGTGAATTGCAATGTCGAGGTCCTTGGGTGACCGCTCGATATCACGGTGAAGGTGAAACTACGATTGCCGCGACAGATGACGGATGGTTCCACACCGGAGATTCCGCGAGTATCGACCCGGACGGTTACGTGCGTCTGAGAGATCGCCTGAAAGACTTGATTAAGTCGGGTGGGGAGTGGATACCATCGGCTGAACTCGAAGTTGTTCTGCTCAAACACCCCTCAGTAACTTCGGCCGCGGTCATCGGTGTCCCGTCCCTTCGCTGGGACGAGCGGCCAGTAGCCTGCATCACAATTGCAGATGATGAGGGAGCGGTCGATCAGAGCGTGCTCCTGGACTGGCTTCGTCCGCAGGTGGCAAAACTGTGGTTACCCGACGAGATTCTCGTTCTACCAGAACTTCCTGTCACTTCCGTCGGAAAAATCGACAAAAAAGCACTCAGGGCGCGCTTCGCAACCACCGAGCGTCCCTGAATCAACTTCCCAGAAGCGAGGAACACAATGGTTCATCTCGAAAAGCGAGACAAAGTTGCAATCCTGACCCTCGATCGTCCTGAAGTGCGGAACGCGATCGAACGCGCAGACGCTGAATTGATCGAAGCATTTATCGACGACGTCGAGAACGACGACTCAATTTGGGTCTCCATCATCACAGGCACAGGCTCAGTTTTCTGCTCGGGAGCGAATATCAAAGCTTTCGCCAACGGAGGGGGACCGCCGAGGACAGATCGCGGAGGTTTTGCTGGAATTGTTACCCGGTATCGCCACAAACCTCTCATCGCGGCAGTCAATGGTCCTGCGCTCGCGGGCGGCTGCGAGATAGCGCTCGCTTGCGATCTGGTGGTTGCATCCACGACTGCGTCCTTCGGTCTCACCGAGGTCAAGCGATCCCTCGTGGCAGCGGGAGGCGGACTCCACCTGCTTCCGCGCGCAGTGGCCAAAAACATTGCAATGGAAATGGCATTGACGGGTGATCCGATCGACGCTGCAAGAGCCCACCAAGCGGGTCTAGCCAACGAAGTGGTCGAACCAGCAGATCTTATGAATGCGGCGCTCTCGCTGGCTGAGCGTATCTGTGCGAATGCGCCACTTGCGGTGCGAGAAAGTCGCGATGTGCTGATCAACGGACTTCGCCTCGACGCCGAGCACACCATGGCCATCGCTGAAGAAAGTATGGACAGGATCCGCAAGACCGACGATTTCACCGAAGGCTCACGCGCGTTCTTCGAAAAGCGGCCTCCCGAGTGGCGTGCACGCTGAATAGCCATCTCAACGGACATTCTATTCCTGTCCGGTGAGGCTCGAACACATCCACCGGATTCAATTCCAAGGAGAACAGCATGACTACCGACCCCTATCTCACCAGCCTTGGCACGTCTGACCGAGACTCCATTCGGTTACTCGGTCAGGATCTTGCCACCGACTTGATGGGCACCGTGAACTTCGGCGATCTGGCCTACTGGCTGGTGACCTTGCACCCTCCAACACCGGAACAAAGCCGTTTGTTCAACGCAGTTTTGGTCGCACTCGCCGATCACGGTTTCACCCCACTGGCACTTGCCACCCGCCTGACGCTGCACAGCGCCCCGGAGTCGGTGCAAGGGGCGATGGCCGCCGGGCTGCTTGGCGGTGGGTCGAGACTACTCGGCGTCATTGAAGAAGCCGCGATATTCCTCGACGACGGTGTCTCAGATGCCGGCAACGATCCCGATTTTGACGCAATAGCTAGTGAACTGCTACGTGCTCAAGTGAGCAAAAAACGCGCAGTTCCAGGCTTAGGTCATCCATTGCATAAAGACGGCGACCCCCGCACTCCGGTTCTCTACAGCCTCGCCGAAGAAGTAGGGCTCGTCGGTCCGCACCTACGCTTGCTCACCGCGATTGGACGAACACACCCAGAAATTCTCGGTCGGACACTGCCGCTCAACGGTGCGGGCGTTTGTGGTGCGATCCTTGTCGATCTGGGAATTCCTCCGTCACTCGTCCGGGGCGTTGCGCTGGTCGCGCGCTCGGCGGGTCTACTGGGGCACATCGCTGAAGAGATGCGTCACCCTATTGCAGGCCGTCTCTATCACTCGGTAGAAAGCAATGCCGAGTACGTCGCCCCCGGCGCGGAAACGCGAAATCGAATCTAATTCGGGAGCGCTCGTTTTTGCCGGAAGAGCACCATCGGACGCTAAAGGTAACAGTGGCCGCACGTAGATTTTCTGATGCAGCCAGCTGGAGAAAAAGGAACAATATATGGGAATCGACCTTGAGACAGCACGCGCAATAATTTCCGGTGCACGTTTGGCGAGTGCAAGTTCTGAAGTCAAGCCGCTGGCCATCGTGGTACTTGACGCCGGAGGACACCTCGTCGCGGCCGAACGTGAAGACGGCGCGTCTATGAAACGGTTCGAAATTGCTCACGGAAAAGCATACGGCGCGCTTGCGCTCGGAGTGGGATCGAGAACGCTGATGGTTCGTGCGGAACAGCAACCTCACTTTGTATCTGCTGCCGCAGCGGCAATCGGAGGTGCACTCATCCCTGTCCCCGGAGGTGTGCTGATTCGTGATACAAGGGGGGCGCTAGTCGGTGCCATTGGCGTCTCAGGGGATACCTCGGAGAACGATGAGGAAATTGCTTTGAAGGGGATAGCCGCCGGGCATCTAATTTCCCAAGTTGATTGAGATTCAGACCTTTCGGACCGCCGTCATCGACGAAGGACCAATTGACGCGAACTCCAGACTGGGTGCTAATATCTGGAAACCTCGGTTTCGGAGAACAATGTGCGCCGCGTTTAAGGGATCCGCAGTCGATTTTTTGAAGCAGAAACGAAATCAACTGCAAATCCTAATTAGTCGCGTCTGTAGTTCTTTAAAATGCGGTTTGATATACCGCAGACAGGCGAATTGCGCGTCTGATCTTGTAGGACTGTGTGAGCATTGAATATAGAGTCGCCAGCCGACTGTGAATCGGTGCTCTCCTCGGGTGCGGCGCAGCGAGCACTAATATTCTTACTCGTCCATCAATGGGAGTCGAATATGTCGATCTTGGAAACTGATCTAGTATCGCGGCAACCGACAAATCGTGGTGTGCTCGCTACGACGTAGACGGGTTGGCGGACGCGGCCGACGATCCCCGATCCGGTCGGCCTCTCGTAGCCTTAGGTCATCGCGAGGTCGTCTACGCGATCTTGGATGTCGACTCCGAAGAAATGCGGTGTCACCCAGGGGAGTTCGCGGCTGAGCGATACACGTCGGGAGATCGGAACGATCCGCAAGGTCCGGGAACTGGCGGGTCAGACTCGAATACATACGAAGATGAGAGGTGCAGCTCCCAGCGGTTTGGCGCCTGGGACCGCAGGTCTCGCCGGACGAGATCACGGAGTTCATCGCCAGAAGAACTCCGTGGACGCAGTCGTTTGTCTCGGCGTAAACTGCCGAGCAGGTTCTCGCGAAACATTTACCGTAGAACTTCAAAAACGGGTCACCAGTCTATCTGAGATGGACGTTCCTGTTTCTGTTTTGGCTGGGATGCTGTGTCAGTCTAATGCATCTGCATGCGGAGTTGCCCGGGATTTAGTCGGACCTCAATACGGTTCCCACTTTGAGGAGAGGGTCTCCGCGCTGCCACGAATCCTCGCTGCGCTTAGGCAAAGCGAAATCAGAGAAAAGAATGTATGTGGTAGCTAAATATAAGAACTAGTATTCATATCTATTGGTTGAGAATTGCCGTCAGAAGCACTTCTGGCGAGGTTAATTTAAGAATATCGACCGAAAAATTTACGAACGCTGTCATTATGAGTGAGTATCGAAATCTTCCTCTCGACGTTAAACCGAACTAAGGGCATTCTACTTTGTTAGCGTAGATGCTGCGATACCAGATAAGGCCTACCGTGTCTGCTGCCTCATCTATCGTGGGTGCTTCTCCGCCGTGCCTCTCTGTTTCGACGTACCAATGGTAGGCGATCTGCTCCACCATTGTGGCTAGCGCAACGGCTGCATAATCTGGGTTTAGCGGAATTGTCGGTAAGTGTCGTCTTAGATACTTTTCTTTTCTTCGAAATGTTTTCTGCCTGAGATTCCACCACAATTGTGCACATTCAGGTACTGCGGCCGACATTTCAAGCAGGCCGGCGATCAGGTGGCGATTCTCGTAGTACGTTGTCAGGTATCTTCGCGATGATTCTCGCAGCGAAGCCAACCTGTCTCCCTTAATCCAGCTTCCATCAACAGCGGTGTAAAGATCCTCCACAAGTTCTTCAAGGATCTCAAGGAACAGTGTGTCCTTATTCTCGAAATACCGGTAAATTGCCCCAAGCGAGAGCGAACTGCGCTCGGCAATCTCCGCGACCGTTGCACCGAAGTATCCGCGCTCAGCAATAACATCCCGGGCGGCGACCATGATGCGGGCTCTGGTGAGTTGCCCCTTTTTGGTCGGTGCGGCCCTGGGTCTTGACTTCGAGACATCGACCACGAATGCGGCCATTGGCCAGCCCTCCATCCAGAACGCTACTATGATTTCATTTTCATGCTAGCAAAGATGCCTCCCGAATGCAGTTTGCTTCATTTGTAGTGAAGCGACCCGCCTGGCCGATCGTCCGCCAACCCCACGAATCCCTTTTTTGAACCGTGCCCGCCACTTGCGATTGCTCTGCGGCTGTGAGGGCAAGAGTCCTCTTTTCGTGTTCTTCGAGACGCCGGTGAGCCCAACACCGGCGCTTCTCCAAACCGGTTCCACATCCGCACCGCCACCATCGAAAGGCCGTCCCTGCGCATGTACTTCAATCCCGCGATGAACACGCCGGTATCTCCTGCCGCCGTGCGTCATTGATGTCGAGCTCGATCGGCCCAGCGCAAGAACAGTGAGATGCTTTCGGCATACGCCTTGGTCGTCGACTCCGCTCGCTCGCGCCCGAGCCGCAGCTCCCGCAGATAGCTTGTCCGCGGGTCGACTTCACCTCGTAGGCATCATCGACCACCGCCCAATACGCGCCGCCAGATGGCATCCGAATCCGAAGAGCTTCGCACACGTGCCGCCACTTCATCGATCGACAATGAACCACAAAGCAGCCCCCAAAAAACTGTCGTATAGGCGAGACCCACACAGTCTTGCCTATACGACGTCATGCCACAGCCTGAGAGCCCCCGAAGTAAGCGATGGCGCCGTCTTGTTCGCTTAGTTGGACATCGCAACTAGGATCTGCCGGGCGCGGTACCGTCAACGCAGTGAGTAGTCAGTCGCTGAGTCCGCAGGAGGCTCGGGATACCAAAGCCATCTTGTCGTGTTTTAGGTACCAACCGACGGTTTCACGGGTGAAGAGTGCGGTGAGTATCAAAGCGATGAGCATCAGACCTGCCAGGAAATAGAGGGCGTTGTTATAGCCGACCGGCGAATCGAATCCGCCGCCCATTCCGATCAGCCAGCCGATGACGTAGGGGCTGAATCCGCCGGCGTAGATTCCGATATTGACGATTGAACTCGCCACACCTGTGGAGCCATTTCCTGCCGAATCGAATGCAATGGCGTACACCAGTGTGTACGGAGCGTTCATCGCGAATCCGGCGAACAGTTGAATAGCAATGAGCGTTCCCAATCCTTGGTCGACGAACTGAAACAACAACATGTCGACTCCAATCCATCCAAGGACGATCATCAGGGACAGTTTGCGTCCGATTCGATCCGAGATCGCACCCCAGGCGATCTGGCCCAAGCCGCCGGTGATCGTGAACAATACGCTGTAGGCTGCGACTTCCGCGAAACTGAAGTTTGCAACAAAGGCTAAGTACTGTGGCAGCCAAAAGCTGAGGCCGAGATATCCAACGATCGCCAACATCGAGACTACAGCGATGACTCCGATATTCGGGTTGCGCAACGCCTCTCGAGGCGTGATCGCCTGCGCAGCTTCGCTTTCGGTGACAAAGGGAGGGGTTTGGTCGGCAGCGGCGATACCGTCGATGACCGCTTCGTAACGCCGTTTGGTGGCGAACCACCAATAGATGGTGAAGGCGATCGCCACGGGGATGGGGAAGTAGAGGAACACGACGCGCCAATTGTCGGATCCGTAGTGGGCCAGAATCGCGCTGACAGCAAACCCGCCAATCAGTGTTCCCCATGGGTAGCCGGTGTGATGAATTCCCAGTGCCATGCCCCGACGTTCCTTGGACCACCACTCGCCAGCGGAGGCGACCTCGATCGCCTCACCCGCCCCGCCGATCGCGTGCGAGAGGACCTGCAGAACGATAAGACCGCCAAGTGACGCAGTCAGAATATCGAAGCCAGTGAGGAAGGTGAATATGGTGTAACCGATCAGGATGGGGAGATGACGGTATTTGCGTCGCCAACCGTGCCCGCCCTTGTCTGCCCAAACCATCGCCGGGACGCAGATCAGGGTGGTCGACATCATGATCAGCGTGGTGACCAATCCCGCCGAGCTGGGACTGAGGTCGAACTCCTCGGTGATTGACGGAAGCACCATGTAGATCATTTGGCGGGAGATCGAGTCGAGGCCGTAGACCAACCACAGAAATATCAGGGAGAATGCCGAAATCGTCATTCCCCGGCGGACTCGGCTGCTGCGAGCTAATGCGGATGTGGATTCCATCGTCATGTACGTTTGCCTTTTCTCTCGGGGATGAGAACGCAGCAGCCCGTCGCGTGCTCATAGGGTTGTGGAGACGGCGCCTATGGGTTGTTCTCCGTCGCCGTTATGTCGAGATTTGATCAGCTTGTGAAGCTTGTTTGTGCACGATCAGTCCCCGAATGTTCTTGCCGTCCAGCATGTCCTGGTATCCCTGATTTACGTCTTCGAGGCGATACCTCGTAGTAACCAGCTCGTCGAGTTTGAGATTGCCGGTGTCGTAGAGGCGCAGCAACTTGACAATGTCGTACTGCGGATTTGCCGACCCGAAGAGCGAACCCTTGATG
This sequence comes from Rhodococcus sp. P4_F3_2, assembly GCF_056401335.1. Taxonomy (NCBI): domain Bacteria; kingdom Bacillati; phylum Actinomycetota; class Actinomycetes; order Mycobacteriales; family Nocardiaceae; genus Rhodococcus; species Rhodococcus sp. P4_F3_2. Next base: position 7,276 of record NZ_JBFUJN010000043.1, on the reverse strand, counting down.
GTTTTCTCGTGCAACGTCAGATCCCAACCCGACAGGTGCACGGTCATCTTGTCCGGATTGGCCAACCCGGTAATGACCACGGTGCCACCTTTGCCGATCACGGCGGTTGCCGCGCTGACGACATCCTCGTCGACCGTACCGACGAGGATAAGAGCCTGGTCTGCGCCCTGGCCCCAGGTCAGCTCATTGACCTTCTCGGCGGCGCTGACAGCGTCGGCGAAGGCGTGGGTGGCGCCGAATTTCAGGGCGGTCTCACGCTTGAATGCGACCGGATCCACTACAACGACATGCTTCGCTCCAGCGCTGACGGCGCCCTGGACAGCATTGATACCAAGTCCGCCGATGCCGTAGATAACGACGGTGTCGCCGGTGCGGACTCCGCCCGTATATACCGCTGTTCCCCACCCCGTGGGAACTCCGCAACCGACAAGCGCTGCCGTTTCCAGCGGTATCCAGTCGTCCACTTTGACCACCGAGTACTGGGAGATAGTTGCCCGTTCCGCGAAAGTGCCTAGCATGCATGATGCGCCGAAATCTATTCCGCCGGAATGAAACTTGAATGACCCGTCGGGCATGCAGCCCTCCATGATCGTGGCACCCATGTCGCAGAGGCTCTGACGGCCGGTGGCGCAGTACCGACACGTGCCGCAGTTCGGAATGAAGCTGCACACCACGTGATCGCCGGGTTTGACCCTTGTGACTCCGGGTCCGACCTCTTCGATGATTCCCGACCCTTCATGCCCGGCGACGATAGGAAAGCGCGGTTTTAGGCCGCCGTCACTGAGATGCAGGTCGGAGTGGCACAACCCGGCGGCGACGTATTTGATGAGTACCTCACCGGGACCGGGTCCGTCGAGGTTCAGCTCCATGATTTCGAACGGTTTGCCGGCCTCGAGCAGGACCGCGGCTGTGGTTTTCATGTTTCTCTCCTTGAGCTCTGATGGTCGAGTTGGGTTCTTATGTATGGCGGAGCAAACGGCCATTCGTAGCTCGACCGGTAACACGTGATTACTGCCGAACTTCGTCTATCCGCCGTCWGTCAGTTCGGATGAAGAAGGCGGGGGAGGGGTCGTTGACCAACGTGATCGACTTGAGATGGGTATACATGTTGAGCGTTTCGGCACAGTATTCGCTGCCGATGCCGCTTTCCTTGTGTCCCCCGAATGGGGATCCATCGATCATGTTGAAGTACTTGTTAATCCATACTGAGCCAGCTTCGAGAGCATCGGCGGTTTTCATCGCGTTCCCGATGTTGCTGGTGTAAAGACCCGCCGCGAGCCCATAGCGCACCCCGTTGGCTTCCCTCACCATGGTGTCGTGGTCGTTCCACCGGATCACCGACAACACCGGGCCGAAGATCTCCTCCTGGGCGATCCTCGAGGAATTGTCGGTGACGAAGATTGTAGGCTTGACGAAGTAGCCGAACTCGTTGCCAGGCACGACCGCCCGTTCGCCGCCGATCAAGAGTTCCGCACTTTCGCCCTTGCCGATTTCGACGTATCTCAGTACCCGTTCGCCTTGTTCGGAGGACACCAAGCAGCTCACCACCGTGGCTGGGTCGAGCGGCGCGCCGACAACAATGCGCTCGAATCCGGCGACAAGCTTCGGCACGAAGGTGTCGAAAATGTCGTCATGCACGAATAATCGGGTACCGGCGAGACACGATTGGCCGTTGTTGTGCGCAACCGCGAACGCCACATTGTCGACGATTGCGTCGAAGTCGGTGACGTCGGGGAAAACGATGTTGGGGCTCTTCCCCCCCAGTTCGAGTGAAACTGGGACCAATCGGTCCGCACCGGCTCGAGCCACCACGCGCCCGACTTCGGTACTTCCGGTGAAAGCGAGCTTTTTCACGTCTGGGTGCGCCGTGAGCGCCACACCGGCTTCCTCTCCCAGACCTGGGACGATGTTGACAACGCCCGGAGGGAAGATGTCACTGATGATCGCGCCGAGTTCGAGGGTTGACAGTGTGGCGTTCTCGTCGGGTTTGAGTACGACGGTATTGCCGGCGGCGAGCGCGGGAGCCATCTTAAAGGCTGCCATAATCGCAGGTGCGTTCCACGGGATGATCTGGCCGACTACGCCGATCGGCTCGCGTTTAGTGATTGCTACGCCATTCGGAACGGAGCGATTCCAGCCAGTGTGGGTCAGCGCCGCTGCCGCGAAAAATCGGTACTGATCTGCGGCCCTAGCGTGGTCGATCACTGTTTCCCCGAGATGGCGGCCGATATCGAGGGAGTCGATGAGGGCCAGTCGGTCAATGTTGGCATCGATCGCGGCGGCGAGTTGCACCAACATCGCCGACCGTTCCTCGACCGGGGTCACAGACCAGGCAGGGAAGGCTGCCCGGGCGGCGGCAACGGCCTCGGCGATATCTTCTTTCGACCCGCGCGTGACGTCGGCGAGATGCTCGCCGGTTGCAGGATTGGTTGCAGCGAAGGTCGCGGTGGTTGCTGAAGCGAAACGACCACCAATCAGCGGCTGGTAGCGCTCCGCGAGTCCAACTTCTGTCCCCACGGGTTCTTTGAATATCGTCATGTGAGTGTTCCATTCTGCGCGGGTTCCCAAGGGCCTGCTTCTGATTCGTGATCTGACGATGCGATGTATGGCGCACTGCATGCTTCGTTCTCGGTGTTGTGACCGGGCGCGGATATTCATATCTGGCGCGCTGGTAGTGAAGTCCCGACCCTTCGATTGAAGCGTGGCGAACATCACAAGTAAATGTGATTTCACTATTTCTACTAGCTGGTCTTCTCTGCGTCAAGGGCGCTCAGGATTCGCTAGCTGATCGACGGCGCGTTAATGGCGAGCTGCCGTGTCGGGAACTTTCCGCGTCAGGGGAATAGAGGCTCGATGACAATGGGCCTGTTGGAGCGGGTCGAGGTTGCGAGCGCCTGGGCACAGGGGGCGCCGATTCGACGTTCGATCCCCGTGATTATTTTCAGTCATGGATTGCTGGCGCGCTTCGGTGCATACGACTGTTCGCTGGGCCGCCATGCTCCGCTCATTGTTAGAGTCGGGTCGTGGTGCTCCAGGCTGTGGGACGCTGATTGCTGACGCAATCGCGAGCGATTCGGAGCCATCGGAGTTTCTTGGGCATGCATCCGATTCTTTGAAACACGTTGGCTTCCAGGATGGCTGACGTGTGCCACTAATATACTAGCGGCTGGATTGCACAACGCGGGTGATCGCCGACCGACTCTGGCTATTGCTGAGGGCATTCGATTGTTTCGCCGGCGTGGGAGTGTCGGTCCGTCGAAGGCAACCAACCAGGCGCACGACAGTTGTGGAGCGGGGGACCGAAAGGCTATTCCAAGAAACGTGGCTTGATGGGCTATCAACACGCTCCGGTGCCGGTGCCGGTGCCGGTGCCGGTGCCGGTCCCGCGATCGCCAGAGGATGAGTCTGTCTGCCCGGCGGAGGGCGTACGGGGTGCCGCCGCACAGTCCTACACGACCGCCAACGATATTGGGCATTCCGAATCAAGCGGTTGTGCAATAGCGCTCATGTCATGGCTACCGCACGGCAGTGAAACCCGGGCACTTACAGTTTCTGTGCGCACCCTCTGCGAGCCAGGCGATTCAATCTACTCGACGTCTAGCTCTCGGAACTTGCGGGACGGAGTTCTCGATGCTGGCCGTTCGTTCCGCATTGTCCGCGCAAGTTAATCGACTTCAGGGTGCGCTACTCGTGTCTGGATGCTCTCGACGGTCGAGACTTCTCTGGGCTCGGTTCGAACTAACCGAAAGAGTCAATATGTTCCATATCGGCTGCGCAGCAATGGCATTCGAATAGGAAGAACGATAGAGTGGCGAGCTCGGTGAGTCGCAAGCACTGCAACGACGAAACAATCCCGTCCGGGTTCTTCCACGATGCGTATGCGTCAGAATGCTCCACATCCGTCGTCAATCGTCGACGATAACGATCAGAACGAGGAATCACGATAGGTCTGATTGCTGATCCCAGCAGTGGACTCGAAGGCAAATCCGTTGTCAACTCCCGCGTTGAGGTGTTGGTGTCGCCAATCGCCAGTCGGTTGACGCCAGGAGTGGCGTGCGTTATTGCGACTTCCCTCCGGGCAGACTCGCGACTTCGGGGACTGAGCCAAATTCGAAATTCGAGGACGGTAGCGGGCCCGGTGCTCGGTGAGCAACATTGGCGAGTGAGGGTCCGCCACTGCCTGACGCTGGGATGTATCGAGTTTTCACTGATAACGGGCATGACGTCGCTCGTCGCGTCTACGGTTCGGTCGGTCTCGATACCAACGCTCTCACTGCCGGGTGCCGACGTACGATCTTTTCGTATATTCCGACGGATGCGCGAGTGCTGAAAAGGGCACCGGCAAGCCAATTCGGCGCGCTTACCGACAATGAGCGGCGGTTGATCCCGTCGACGATTGCCTGACCCGCCTTTCCTACGGAGGTAGGTCGCCCGATGAAGCTGGGCATTGCTGCCCAGACGTCGGATACGTGTGCGATGGCGTCACTTGCCATGGGCGTGTCGATAACGCCGAAGTATGCGACGCCGACATCGATACCCGACGTGGCCATTTCGAGGCGCAGGCTGCGGGCGAATCCGTCGACCGCGTGCTTGCTCGCTGCATACGAGGCGATGGTTGGCACTGGAACGAGCCCCGCAATCGAGGAAACACAAAGAATGTAGCCGTTGGACTCGGTTAGATGCGGAAGTGCCGCGTGCACGGTGTGGAAGACGCCGAGAACGTTCACATCGAGTATTCGCTTGAACTGCGCCGAGTTTGACTCGGCCACTGTGGCTGAGGGATCCATAACTCCGGCGTTAGCGACGACGGCATCCAATCGACCAAAGTGCCGTCGAGCCGCCTCGACGGCGCAATTGATTTGAATCTCATCGGTCACATCCGCCACGAACGCTCTCGCGTCGGGGCCCAGTTTAAGGGCGAGTTGGTTCACCGTGTCGGCGACCTGGTCGACGAGCGCCACCTGGGCCCCGCGAGCGATCAGTCTGCATGCTGCATCGGCGCCGATGCCTTGGCCTGCACCTGTAATGAGGACAACTTTGCCTGTCATCTGATCAACCACCACGACTCCTTGTGCCGGCCTGGACTGTGCCTGAGCGGCAAGTCGGTGACTTGGAGTCAAGTCGACCACATGACGACTGTCAAGTCAGTGACTTGTCAGTGTGGGTGTGCTGACATGATGGAGTGATGGTGAAGGCGCATAGAGCAGAAACGACGACGGCAGGCGCAAGGACTGGCGGAAGTGTCTTTGAGGTGCGGGAGGCGATTCTGAATGCGGCGGTCTCGGCGATGGAAAAACACGGGTACGCGGGCACTTCGGTGCGGGAGGTTGCGAGGCGCGCGGGGGTCAGCCAAGGCGCCCTGCAGCATCATTTTCCAACCAAGACCGCACTGGTGGAGAGTGCGTTGCTGACACTGACAGCTCAGCTATATGAGAAAGCGGTACAACAGTCTATAGCTCTTCCCGTGGGGGGGCCGGAGCGTTGCTCGGCGGTTCTCGACGCTCTGTGGCAGATGCATAATCTCCCCATCGCTCATGTGATCACCGAGTTAATCGTTGCTGCGCGAACTGACACCGAGTTGAATCGGAGCGTGGCTGGCGGTGTCAAGAATGCGCACGAGCTGACGATCGCCATGACTGCGCGGATCCTGCCGGAGCTTTCTGATAGATCAGACTTCGCCGATTGGATTCTCGCGTGCGTGGCAACTATGCGTGGGTTGGCCGTTTTGGCTTCGCTGGATTTTGGGCCGCGCAAAGTCGTCGACTGGCCCCGGACGAGAGAGATTCTGCTCGAAGTGGTCTCGGATCAGTGGTCGACGAGTTGACCTAAACTTGCCGTGGCAAGAAAGGCTCGAATATGTATCGAGTCTTGGGCCTGGAGGTTGGTTGCGCAGCATGCTTCTGCCGATGGTTGTCGACGCCTATGTATCAGGCGAGTGGAGTCAGCCCGACGCCGCCGGTGGATACTATGGGGTGGTGGCTCGGGTCTCGACTTTTTCGCGCCCGCGTATTCAGATGCTGCGGGAACCGTCACAGAATAGAGTTCTCGCGCTCGTCTTTGAGAAAACCGAGCGTTCACACTGGGCATTGCATAACTTTGCGTCCAGGCACGACTACGGACTGCCTCGAAGACACATCGCCGATGTAGTGAAGTAGGCATCTTCATGATCGAAGGTCGAGCTCATCACGAAGTAGTTCGGCTCATCCACTTTCAGGGGTCGTGGGCGAAGTCCTCTGCGCTGAAACAGTTAATCTCGTCGATATCGATGAGAAGTCGGATGTCGTCAGGGCGGTGGTGCGCCAAGGCGGTGTTCGGATCCCCGTGGTGTAAATCGTCAGTTGAATTCGTTGCATCACAATCGATTTGGTCCAACGTCAGTTGTGGCCGAACGTACCCGCTACGCGTATCTACATCGCAAACATGGGGTCGAGCGTGCCGCGCGTACCCTGTCTTTGTCCTTTGTTGGACTGCTCCCTTCCGGATTGGCGACGAGGCGGCCGCGGCCGACCTGCTCTGTTGACGTTGAAGTCGAAGACTTGATCAGTCCACGCGTTCGCTCGGGACAGACGCGTTCCCCTTCGCGGTCGGCGAGTAGTGGCAGGGGTGCTGAACGATTACCTTCGCTCCGAGTCGGGCGAGCTAGCGTTGCGGTTGTCGGGAAAGAGCTTTGATGGCAGATTGTCAAACCGATTTGGCATGTGTTGGGAATATCTAATTCATGATTTCAGTGCCTTCAGTTTTTCCGTGCCTGGTCGAACTCAGGGATCAGCCCGGACCCGAATAGCGCCTTCAGGTCTCGATCAACTCGCCGATCCCTGACGCTGTCACTTCGATGACCCGAGCCGAGCCGATGTCGAAGAACAGTCCGGCGATATGGAGGCGACCGTCCACGCGGGCCTGACCGACCAGAGGATGGCGTTCGAGAGTCTGCAATTGGACTGCAACGTTGACCATTCCGAGCTGATCGACCTCCGAGAAACCTGCCTCGGCCGCAGCACGCGCGACCGGATGGCCACTCGTATATGCCTGCAGACTCGTCTCCGCATGCCGCAGCCATTCCCCGACAACTCCCGCTTCCGACGAACTGTTCGTCAGGAGTGCCTGCATCGCGCCGCAGCCCGAATGTCCGCACACGATCACCGAACTGACACCCAACTCGTCGATCCCGAAGGCCAGTGCCGCTTCCACCGACGTATCGCGGCCGCCGGCAGGAACCAAGTTTCCGACGTTGCGCACAGTGAACAGGTCACCTGGGCCACTGCTCGTGATGATTGAT